>DGOD01000298.1 GCA_002389265.1 Gammaproteobacteria bacterium UBA4475 | reverse complement strand
CGAGTTTATCTGAGGCCTTGCCCGGATAAAACGCCCGTGCTTGGTTTTCTTTCGAATTTTTACTCGGGAGGCCTTGCAATCATGCGAGTCGGGGCGGCTGTTTGCGCTGACGAGTATTGCGATGGTTCCGCGACGATAACGGGTCTTGCTGCTAGGGCGCGTTAGCGCTTGGAGCGGCGCCCAGTGATCAATTCCATAACCTTAAAAAAAGGCAGGTACAGATCGACCAAGTGCCGATCCAAGGTCTATATGGCCTAAACTTGAAGACGTTCGGTTCAATTGTTCAAAGCAACACACGGGCCTAAAAACGAAATGAGTATGGGTTGCAGTGAGCATTTAAATGTACACCCCTTTTAGACTAATCAGCGCGCATTGCTTACCCGAGCCGGTTCTCGCTTCATTCGTTTGACCTCAGCCGTTTTACCGCCTTTGATGTCGAAATTAGGCTTGAGCTGCTTAAAGCGATTTAGTACGGATCTCCAGTCCTTCAGCGATTTTTCTGAGCCCATCACCCCGCTCAATAATCTGCGCCAAAGCATCCTGCTTCAACGGATCGGTATATCGAGTCTCTTTGCTGAAAGCCCTCGCGAATTGGTTCCAGAGTGACCAGGCAAAACGGCTAAAAACCTAGAGGCGCTGCTGTTATCTACGCCCGTTCGTGATGAGAGATATGCCTCTGATCATTTGCGAAGGGTCGATTTTCAATCCCATGAAACATCTGTTACCTTCATGCCCATTCGGACAATCGATTTAAATATGACATCAAATCAAGAAGAAACAGGCTCTCTTAACGTTGCAATGAAGCACGCTTCACAATTGCTGGAAGCCGATCCTGGTCTGGCGGTTGAGCAGTTACAGGCTATTTTGGAAGCGATTCCGGATCATGGGCCGGCGTTATTGCTACTTGCCATCGCTAGACGGCGCTTGGACCAACCGCGAGCAGCGCTGGACATACTGGAGTCTCTGATAGAGGTAGAGAAGAACGTTTCAGGCGCATACTTTGAACTGGGACTCACCCAAGCAGCACTGGGACGGGGCGATCAGGCGGTCCTGGCGCTGCGCAGAGCGGTTGCTTTGAATCCTAAACATCCTCTGGCCTGGCGTTATCTCGCAGATCATCTGATGGCCATCGGAGACACGCAGGCGGGTGATGAGGCTTACGCCAAGCATATACACTGTTCAACGCAGAACCCGAGGCTGCAGCGTGCGGCTGCAGCCATGGTAAAAAACGACATGGCAACAGCAGAGCGGTTATTAAAGACACATCTGTTTGAAACGCCCACGGATGTACCCGCAATCAGAATGCTGGGGGAGGTTGCTGTCCGATGCGGACAAAATGACGATGCTGAGAATTTATTCCTGCGGTGTCTGGAACTTGCCCCTAGTTTTGCATCCGCTCGTTACAGTTATGCTGTTTTGTTGCATCGACAAAATAACTCCGCTGAAGCGTTGGTGCAGGTTGAACATTTGTTGCAGGCTGATCCGAATTCTCCGAGCTATCGAAACTTGTGCGCCGTGGTGCTGAGTCGGATTGGTGAGTACGATCGTGCCATTGAATTTTATGCTCGGTTGCTCGATGAGTATCCGGGTAATGCAAAAGTCTGGCTAAGTTATGGCCATGTTTTGAAAACTGCAGGTCAACAGCAGACCTGCATTGAAGCGTATCGTCAAAGTATCAGTATCAATCCGTCTTTTGGAGAAGCCTACTGGAGCCTAGCTAACCTGAAAACGTTTAGATTTGCCGACAATGATCTCGATTCAATGCGGCATCAAGTTTCAAACACCGAGCTCGATAATGAGAATCGTCTTCATTTGCATTTCGCTATGGGAAAAGCTTTTGAGGATAAAAAGGATCATGCGCAAGCCTTTGAGCATTATAAGAAAGGCAATGAAACGTACAGTCAAGAAATTAACTATAATGCTGATCTCAACTACAAACGAATCCAGAGTCTGAAAAAACAATTTACTCGGGAATTTTTTGACGCCAGAGCCGATTCGGGGAGTCATCGGCACGATCCAATATTTATTGTTGGGCTGCCCAGGTCGGGCTCCACACTTTTAGAGCAAATTCTATCGAGCCACTCTGCTGTGGAAGGGACCACCGAATTACCGGATATCATCAGTATGGCGAAAGTTCTGCGTGAAGAGGCAGGTTCTGCTGAAATTGCTGTTTTTGCCGAAGTGCTTGCGTCTAAGAGTCCCGAGGAACTTCGCCAGATGGGAGAGCAGTATCTGGAAACAACCCGCGTCCATCGTAAAACCAACAGCCCCTTTTTTATCGACAAGATGCCCAACAATTTTTTGTATATTGGCCTGATTCATCTCATATTGCCGAATGCAAAAATCATTGATGCCAGACGACACCCACTAGGTTGCTGCTTTTCCAACTTCAAGCAGTATTATGCCCGCGGTCAAAGTTTTAGTTATAGCTTATCCGACATGGCGCGCTTCTATCGTGACTATGTGGAATTGATGACACATTTTGATGACGCCCTGCCAGGCAGAATTCACCGCGTACACTATGAAAGCACCGTTGGAGATACCGAGTCGGAAGTGCGACGACTGCTTGACTATTGCGGCTTACCGTTTGAGTCTAGCTGTCTACGTTTTTTCGAAAATACCCGTCCTGTTCGCACAGCAAGCTCAGAACAGGTGCGCCAACCGATCTACACGGAAGGAACGGAGCAATGGCTAAATTATGAAGCCTGGCTTGATCCGCTAAAAATTGAGTTGGGAGACGTTCTAAAGTGCTACCCTGGAGTGCCAAACTACTAGCGTTCCAATGGCATGGATATTCCAATGATTACCACGCTTAAACTCATTTTTTGATCTCGCAAAATGCGCCCGATTTTGAATCTGTGCCAATTCGAGTCTATACTGAAGAAAAGCTACTGAAGATGAATGATTGTGCGTAGCCGTTGGCGGCGCATAACTTGTAGGAATGTGGGAATTGTAATCAAAAAGGGATTAGACAATGTACCGATCACGTTTTAGAAATTTACCACCGCGTTTTAAAGAAACCCCGCTGGCAGCAGCCTTACTGTTACTCAGCCCCAGCTTTGCTGCAGCGGCGGACGGCGATACCGTGAGAGCCATCGAAGAGGTCGTAGTTACGGCTCAAAAACGTTCTGAGAATATGCAGGATGTGCCTATCAGCATTGTTTCACTTGGTACCGATACGCTTCGTGAAAGAGGCATCAAAGATTTTATTGATTACACGCAAGCCTTACCGAGTGTTGCGATACAAAAATCAATCGCAGGCGCCGGAACCAATCTGGTCTACATGCGAGGTATCGCGACGGCTGGTGATGGCCAGTCAAGTACTTCTCAGCCGAGCGTTGGCATGTATCTGGACGAAATGCCCATTACCACAATTCAGGGCAACCTGGATATTCACATGTATGATATCGCACGCGTGGAATCGCTTAACGGGCCTCAAGGTACGCTTTATGGTGCCAGCTCGCAGGCTGGAACGATAAGGGTCCTAACCAACAAGCCAGATTTATCAGCATTTTCCGCCGGTTACAGCATTGAAGGTAACGTTGTTGATAATGATGATTCAGGTTACGTCGCCGAAGGTTTTGTAAATATTCCACTCTCGGACCGGGCAGCCATTCGACTGGTGGGATATTCGCGATCTGACGCGGGCTATGTAGATAATGTTAGGGGGACCCGAACTTTCCCTGGTCGCGCAAGCACAACTGAGGACGACATCACCAACGATAACCAGAATGTCGCCAAGGATAACTACAACACGTACGAGACGGTCGGTGGTCGAGCCGCACTTAAAATTGATTTAAACGATAACTGGACAGCAACCGGCACCGTGATTGCACAGCAGTCTGAAGGTAAAGGTTCATGGGGCGAGGATCTAAGCGACTTTGTCTCGGGCGAAAATGAAGTTACCCATTTTCAAAACGAATACACGGACGACGAGTGGTACCAGCTTGGTGCGACAATTGAAGGCACCGTCGGTAGTTTTGATGTCACCTTCACTACCTCTTATATGGATCGCGAGTTTGAAGGTTCGTTTGACTATTCAGACTACTCTTATTGGTATGACACCATCTATACCACGGGCTACTACGCCGATTTGCGTTTTGACAATACCGGCGCTCGCGTAGCACCTAACGCGTTTTTCGCTGATGCAGGTACCCGAAATATGCCGGGTGACTACTTCACCAACGATGACGCCTATACAAAGAACAGCACGGAGTTACGCATCAGTTCTCCCGTAGAGAACCGTTTACGGGGAATGGTGGGCTTGTATGCCTTTAAGCAAGAGCATGACTTCTATCAGGCATTCAAATCCAACGGTCTTCCCGATGTACTGCTGATGAATGCCGGTGAACCGGGTGCCCAGCAGTTTCCTGATACCGTCTATCTTAATAGTTATGATCGAGAAGACACCGATGAAGCTATTTTTGGAAGCCTGAGCTATGACATAACCGATGATCTGGAAATCACCTTAGGTGCGCGATTCTTCAGACCGGAAGTTACGGTTAAAGGCTTCTTTGGTTTCGGTCAGGGATTCACTCCGCAGTGGTCCTCTAACGGCGAGAACAAATGCACCACGCAGGTGGACTATAAAGACGCTCCTTGCCTGAATGTTGACAAGGGTATTAAAGAAAGTGAACAGATCGGACGCGTAAACCTGACTTGGTCACTTTCTAACGATCACATGGTTTATGCAACCTGGTCTGAAGGTTACCGTCCAGGCGGTATCAATCGGGCTCCGGCTGCGACCGAGTACGTCTCAGACTTCCTGACCAATTATGAGTTTGGCTGGAAAACCATGTGGGCTGATGGCACTTTTCAGT
Source organism: Gammaproteobacteria bacterium UBA4475 (assembly GCA_002389265.1). Classification (GTDB taxonomy): domain Bacteria; phylum Pseudomonadota; class Gammaproteobacteria; order Pseudomonadales; family Azotimanducaceae; genus UBA4582. The sequence goes on along the minus strand of DGOD01000298.1, from coordinate 1,276 downwards.
TCAATGGCGCTATATTCCAAGCGGACTGGGAGGACTTCCAAGTCTCCTTTGTTGGCGCGAACGCAATTACTCAAGTTAACAATGGCCCCTCGGCAGACGTAACGGGGCTGGAGTCTCAGATCCTTTGGCTGCCAACAAATGCGCTGGAAATATCAGCGTCCTTTGCCTTGATCGATTCTGAGTTGGATGGCGATTATTGCGTGGGTTGTAATAGCGATGGGTCGCCCTGGGCGCCATCGGGCACTCAACTACCTGTAACTGCCAAGTTCAAGGGTAATGTTTTGGCCCGCTATAACTTTGAAATCGGAGGGTTCGAGTCATTCGTTCAGGGTTCGCTGAATTATGAAGGTTCCCGCGGATCTAGCCTGAACGTTGCTGATAACGCGATCAGGGGCGATGTGCCTGCCAGCAATCTGGTTGATCTGGCAGCCGGTATTCGACGTGACAATTATTCGATCGATCTGTTTGTTAAAAACGCGACTGACGAAGATGCTGCTCAGTACTTGACTTCACAATGTGCAACGGGAACCTGTGGCACACAGATCTATGGCGTAAGACATAGACCTCGTTCCATTGGGCTCAGGTTTACGCAGGATTTCTGATCACCTGTCTGATGTGAGCTGAAGCGCCAACAAAATAGCGCTTAAGAAGGGTATCTGGCCAGCTAATAGGTCAGGTACCTTTTTTTTTGGGTGATCTGATTCTCTGGTGCGACGGGCAAGTTATTCAGTGGTGGTGTAACCCGACAGCGGATCGGAGTGCGCCGCGCTGCCCAAGTACTCGACGCCTAGACCAGACTGCGTGTTCTTGGACGGCGTAGCCTTAAAATGCATCTCGGTTTAATGAATGACGTTCGCCAGGTTTAGCTCCGGGTTACCATTCGCTGTCCAAGGCTTTAATAAAGCAAATACCAGGGCTGGCTCTTCCCGAGATAGCGTTCGTGTGATTCGGGACCCTACAGCCACACACAATTAAAGAGTTTGGTTTGCAGAGACTAATTGACGCTACAACCGCTGCGGTCTGGTGATAAAGCGCTCTAGCTTCTTGGTGTTTTCAGACTAGTTTTGTTTTGGGTTTACCCAACGTGCCACCCAAAAAACGCGTTTGCAGGCTTGTGCAAAGGTATCGGATTCGTACTATGGTTTGAACGGAGGGTTAACCCTTAAGATTTTCGTAAGGATGGATTCATGAACTTAGAACTTATAGGCAAAAAAGCGCTCGTTTCGGCAGGGCACAAAGGCATCGGCTTATTCATCGCGCGGCGGTTATTAGAGGA
>DGOD01000296.1 GCA_002389265.1 Gammaproteobacteria bacterium UBA4475 | reverse complement strand
CGATAGCCAGCAGATGCTCGCCCGGATACCCTGTATCAGCGGAATCATTGCCCGGCCCCAGCGGATAAAAGCCTTCTTCGGCAACGAATCGATAGCGTTGCCCTGAGACGACCGCAGCGCCGCCACCGGCCTCCGCGGTAAAACTGATACCGTAACCTAACTCGGCCAGCAATTGCAGCTCGAAGGCCCGCAGGGCACCCTGATTACGATATCGAGGCCCACGCTCGGCCACAGTAGAGGCGCTGTTTGCCAACTCGCCTGGTACCCCGTCGATTGTGGCGAGTTCATTGAGCAGTGTCTGGTATTCGCCAAACACCTCAGGCACCGCCTCAAATTTACCAAGCACCCGAACCAGAAGCTCATTCACATACAGACCTAGCAAGAGATTGTCACCCGTGAGATGAAACGCAGTTTGCAAAAACTCGGCATGCTTCACAGTCCGTAACTCACCCCGCCCAAAAGACGAAACGAGCAGAGGCATAAATGGCTGCCAGACCCCGGCTTGACGGCCGCGTTTATTCTTGGCGCCACGCACAACCGCGCTGATACGACCTTCATCGCGGGTGAGCAATTCAACAATCAAGCTTGAGTCTTGGTACTTTCGGCTGTGCAAAACATAGGCCGGAGAAAGTACATCAGACATCATCATAGCCGAGGCTTTTCAGCGCGCGCTCGTCATCAGACCAGCCAGACTTGACCTTCACCCAGAGTTTAAGCATCACCTTCTGCTCGAGTAAACCCTCAATGTCTAACCGAGCTTCTGTACCGATCCGCTTTAGCCGAGCACCACTCTTACCGATAATGATCGCCTTTTGACCGTCACGTTCCACCAGTATCAAGGCGTCGATGTGGAGAATTTTGCCTTCTGTTGCGAATCTCTCGATCTGAATTGTCGCGGCATAAGGAATCTCTTCGCCAAGCTGGCGAACGATCTTCTCTCGCACGATTTCCGCCACCAGAAATCGCTCACTCCGATTCGTGATCTGGTCATCAGGGAACATAAAGGGTCCCGCTGGTAGCTTCATATTGATCATAGACTCCAGCTTTTCCAGGTTATCACCGTGCATCGCGGACAAGGGCACTATTTCAGCATTTGGCATGCGTTCTTGCAGCATCGCCAGCTGGGGCAGCAACACGCTTTTATCTTTCAACAGGTCGATCTTGTTGATGACAATGATCACTGGCGCTTTGCTGTGCATCACCGCAAGGGCGGTGATTTCATCATCACTTTGCCATTCAGTTCTATCCGTCACAAAGACAACCACATCCACGTCTCGCAAGGCATCCTTGGCATTACGATTCATGTGTCGGTTAATGGCTTTCTTGGCATCGCCATGAATCCCCGGGGTATCCACATAGATGGTCTGGGTGGCGGCCACAGACTTTATTCCCAGCAGGGTATGCTGGGTCGTTTGGGGTTTGCGCGAAGTGATACTCAACTTCTGCCCAAGAATATAGTTCAGCAGGGTTGATTTGCCGACATTGGGACGACCCACAATAGCAACATAGCCACAGCGCTTGACGAGATGGGTTTCAGTCACGGATTCACTCATTGGTTAAAGCCTGTTCAAACTCAAAATTCACGCCCAGCCCAGCAAGAGCTTGCCGCGCGGCCATCTGTTCGGCATCTCGCCGATTCGCTGCAACGCCCACAAGTGGCTGCGCCAGTAGCGACACACTGCACTCCACGGTGAATACCTGATCGTGGGATTTACCTTCAATACTCGTGATACTGTATTCTGGCAAACCGGATTTCTTCGATTGCAGATATTCCTGCAGCAGTGACTTAGGGTCTTTTTGTGACCTGACCAAACTCAGCGCCTCCAACCGCGGACCGAACCAACTGTTAATCCGCTCTACAACCGTTGCAACACCTGCCTCCAGGTAGATGCCACCGATGATGGCTTCAAGAACATCAGACAGTATAGAGGACCGTTCAAAGCCACCGCTCTTGAGCTCGCCACTACCCATAATCAGAAAATCACCTAACCCGAATTCTCTGGCCACTTCAGCGAGCGTTTCGCGCCTGACAATTCTTGCCCGCAATCGGCTCAACTGCCCCTCGCGAGCTTCGGGAAATCGATGATAAAGATATTCAGCGATCGCGAAGCTAAGAATTGAGTCACCCAGAAATTCCAGCCGTTCGTAGTTCAGGTCCTGATGACTGCGATGAGTCAGTGCCCGCGCAAGCAGATCAGGGTCCGTAAATACGTAGCCTAGACGATGTTCCAGTTTACTGTTAGCTGCCACGAAAACCCTGAGAGATAAGTCGAGCGTTAATTTTGTAACGCCACAGTTTTGTTGAATGATGCGATCAGGTCAAGGTTGTAGACCAGCGGCACACGCACCTCGTAGTCTAAAATAATGCGCGCTCCGTCATTATCTCTGACGATCGTAAGGTTCTTCGAGTAATCGAAATCCCGTATATTATTCACATGGAATCGCGCCTTGATAATTTTATCGATTGCGCCGGTGCTTTTGCTGCCCATTTCAGGTTCGGCTGCCAGCCCGTCAAGAATGCGCTCAATAGTGGCGTTATCCGTGTAGACGGGAACCACTTTCAAACCGAGCGTCAATAGACTGCCAAATACAAAAACCAGAACCAGCCAACCAATCGCGCCCAGGCCTCTTTGATGCTGTGGTAAACCCATATTCGACCCTTGATCAACTTAAAAATTAAGCTCAAATGTCATAGAAACTCTCTAGTACCATTTATTCAATCCAGCCGTTGTGGGAAAAACTTGGGAACCCTGAGTCCCAATGCAGCCAGACTGCAAATGCCTTTCCTACTATACGGTCTTCTGAGGCCATTCCCCAATACCGGCTGTCGCTGCTTCGGTCTCGGTTATCGCCCATCATAAAGTACATTCCCTCAGGCACAACCCATTCCTGGGGTCCATTACCACGAAACGCACTGCGATGAATAAAATGCTCTACGCCGCCAATGGTCTCCTTGTAAACCACATGATCGGGTCGATTCGGTGGAATCTCGGCAATAAATTCTTGAACCTGCTCGACTCCGTTGATCGACAGAATCTTGTTTTCATAACGAATCGTATCTCCGGGGATGCCGATGACTCGCTTAATAAAGTATTCATCTTCGTGAGGCGGCACAAATACCATGACATCGCCATTTTTCGGCTCATCAACGGCGAACACCTTGGTACCAAAAACAGGCAACCGAACGCCATAGGCAAACTTATTCACAACGATAAAATCACCGACTTTCAACGTCGGGATCATGGATCCGGTAGGGATTTGAAAAGGCTCGATGAGAAATGAGCGCAACACCAAAACCACCAGCAATACCGGAAAGAAGGATATGGCATACTCCACAACCACAGGCTCTTTCATGACTGCTTGTCGCGCCTCATCCATTGCTGGCGTCAGGTCGACTGATTGTGCATTCAACTGCGCCACATTACGCCGGCGTTTGGGTCGCAGCACCAAAATGTCAAATAACCAGATAACACCGGTTATGGCCGTCAACACTAATAGAAATAGTGGAAAATTAATACTCATCGATCGACCTTCAATACAGCCAAAAAAGCTTCCTGAGGGATTTCAACGCTACCCAGCTGTTTCATACGTTTCTTGCCTGCTTTCTGCTTCTCTAACAATTTTTTCTTGCGGGAAATATCACCGCCGTAACACTTAGCAGTAACATTTTTTCGCAAAGCCTTAACCGTTTCGCGAGCGACTATCTGGCCACCAATCGCCGCCTGAATCGCCACATCAAACATTTGCCGGGGAATCAACTCTTTCATCTTTTTAGTCAAGGCGAAGCCTTTACTGCGCGCCTCTTCTCGATGCACGATGAGTGACAAAGCATCCACCTTATCACCATTGATCAGCACATCCAGACGGTCGAGACGGGCTGCCTCAAATCGATCAAAGCTATAATCCAGCGAGGCGTAGCCGCGACTGCTCGACTTCAGGCGATCGAAGAAATCCAGAACCACCTCGTTGAGTGGGATATCGTAGGTCAAGGAGACTTGTTTACCCACAAACTGCATATCTTTTTGAACCCCACGACGCTCAACGCAGAGCTTGATGACACTACCCAGATACTCCGAGGGCACTAGGATATTCACTCGCGCAATAGGTTCCCGCATTTCCTCGATCGCTGAGGGATCGGGTAACTGGGAGGGGTTATCTACCTTGATGGT
>DGOD01000025.1 GCA_002389265.1 Gammaproteobacteria bacterium UBA4475 | reverse complement strand
AAAAGGTGCGCAGCGGGGCAGGACAGTACTATCGGCGTCAGTAAATGGGCCCCATACCGTTGCGATGGGGGCTGATTCAGACAAGCTGACACGCCGCTTCGAGGCGGCCATGCAAGCAAAATACGGTATACAAGCGCTTTGATAAGTTTTGCCCACGCGACTTGTAATGGGCTTTGCGGAACGTGCGAAGATGATCCGGGTCTGCCAGCACTGATCTGCCGCTTTAGCGAATTCTGGCCGTGCCGGACCTGAGGTGAGTCAAGCGTGTTCAGGCGCCGTCAATCAACTGTCGTCTGAGCAGAAGGGCATGACATTATCGTGGTGCGTTAAGGCGCAGTAAACCGCAGTAGCAGTAAGGGCCTCAGTGCTTCCGGGCCGATCTTGCCTTAAAACAATAATCGTTTTTGACCCTCAGATTAACCCGTCTTAAAGCGTTCATTGACTTGCGCGCGGCCTTCGCTATTGCTGAGCCTGTGGCGCACTCCGGGCTGTTGTCGCGAGCGGTTGCTCGACGGGTCACGGCGCCGTGCAGACCCGCGATGATGCCGTTTGAGAAAAATTGATAGCGGATCTGTTAGAAATATGGATAAAGTCTGGAGTTTTCTTGAAAAACTCGGCAAACTACGCGCCCGGCCAGAAAAGCGCTTGCACTTGAGGTGTATTAGGCGGGGCCAAGTCGCCGCTTCGAAAGTAAATCATTGGTTTGGTTTGTTTAGGGCGATTGGGTAGGGGCAAGGAATTACGGGGCTGTTGCGGTGCGGACAATCCGTAAATGGATTAAATGTGGAGATATTCTATGAAAATAGATTTTAAATTAATGGACAAGTCGCAGCTGTTGGGAAGTTTGACTGCATTAGCACTCATCCTGACACCTGCTCTACCTTTCAGTGCCTTTGGTGCGGATGAGGTTGAAGAGGTAGTGGTGGTTGGTACGCGGCGGGAAGCCCGTTCAGTTGGTGATTCGCCAGCACCGGTTGATATTATTTCTGGTTCCGATTTCGTCAACCAAGGTTCAGGCGACCTGCAGGATATGATCAGAACGTTAGTGCCATCTTTTAACGTGAACACCCAGCCGATTAGTGATGCTGCGACGTTGGTGAGACCGGCTAACCTTCGAGGCCTACCACCAGATGACATGCTCGTTTTGACGAACGGTAAGCGTCGTCACAGAGGAGCGGTTATTTCCTTCTTGGGTGGTGGCGTCGCTGATGGCGCGCAAGGTGCCGACATTTCTGCAATACCTTCAATCGCGTTAAAGAAAGTTGAAGTGCTGCGCGATGGTGCTGCGGCTCAGTACGGCTCGGATGCTATCGCTGGCATCATGAATTTCGTTTACCGAGACGAAGCAGAAGGTGGTGAAGTTCAAATTCGAACCGGAGAGTACTCTGAGGGTGACGGCGGTATGTGGCGAGTGGCTGCAAACGTCGGTATGCCATTCACTGCAGATGGTTTTGCTAACTTCTCTGTCGAACTTCAGGACAGCGAGGCAACGTCGCGGAGTGTCCAACGAGCCGATGCGCAAGCATTGTTCGATGGCGGCAACACCAATATCTGGAACTCCCCAAACCCTGCTCAGATCTGGGGCTCACCTGAGGTGAGCGACGACGTGAAGTTTGTCGCAAACATCGGCCTTGATCTTGATTCGTCCAAGAAGTTTTACTTGTTTGGTAACTATGCTGAGCGAAAAGTACTGGGTGGATTCTACTTCAGAAACCCCACAAACCGGGGTGGAATATTCTCCGCTGACGGCGGCGCGACGCGTCTGGTCGGTGATTTAGGCGAAGCGGCAGGTGGCGAAAGAACTTGTCCGGTGGTTGCTGTGCCCGATTCAGGGGCGGGTTCCGCGACAGACACAGCGCTTGCAGACATTAAGGCAAACCCCAACTGTTTCGTCTTTAACGAAGTCTTCCCAGGCGGGTTTACACCCAGCTTTGGTGGCGGTGTTTCAGATTGGTCGATTGCAACAGGCATCAGTGGCAGCACTGATAACGGTTTGATGTATGACCTGAGCGTCAGCATTGGCGAGAATCGTGCTGACTACTACATCGAAAACACGCTCAATGGTTCGCTCGGTCCCGATTCGCCGACTGCGTTCAATCCAGGGAGTTATGTGCAATTAGAAAAGACTGTCAATGCTGACTTTAGCAAAGGACTCCCTGTTGATAGCTTTGCGTCCGATCTGAACGTTGCATGGGGCTTGGAGTATCGCGAAGAGCAATTCACCGTTGTTGCGGGTGACGAAGCGAGCTGGGAAATTGGTCCATACTTTACGCAAGGCTTCGGGATTGGTTCGAACGGTTTCGGAGGCTTCTCACCGCAAATGGCAGGGGTTTGGGATCGCGGAAACTTTGCGGTCTATGTAGACCTAGAAGCGGATGTGACTGAATCGTTCTTGGTAGGGTTTGCAACGCGATACGAAGATTTTGACACCTTCGGTTCAACCAGTAATAGCAAGATTTCTGCTCGACTCAAGATCACGGACGATCTATCGATTCGCGGAACGGCTAGTACCGGATTCCGTGCTCCGACGCCGGGGCAGGCAAATATTGCCAACATTTCCACGGTTTCAGGGGCTGACGGAGTGCTGTTCCAGCGTGGAACTTTGTCGCCAACCAACCCAGTCTCTGTGTTCTATGGCGGTAAAGAGCTTACGCCAGAAGAGTCAGAAAGCATCAGCTTAGGCTTGGTATGGGATGTGACAGATGCTTTGTCGGTCACGCTTGACGCCTACCAGATCGAACTGTCGGATCGAATCACTCAAGGTGATGAGGTTAACGTCTCCGATGAAGACATCGCTACCTTGACTGATTTGGGTGTCACGGGTGCCGGCGATCTGACGACGTTCAAATTTTATGTGAACGATTTTGACACGACCACAACCGGTTATGATTTAGTCGCAACCTATGGCGCTGATATGTTCAATGGGAGCACTGAATTTACCTTCGTCTTAAGCGATGTGGAGACCGAAGTGGATCGAAGCAAGAACGGTTTGGTGGGAGAGGGCTTTATCAATCGACTTGAGAAATCTTTGCCTCAAACGCGTTGGAATCTATCTGCTGTCCACCTCAACGGAGATTGGAGAGTGCTGGCTAGAATCAACTCGATCGATGGATTTTGGACTGAGACCAGTGGCATGATCGATGGAATGGCAACGGTTGACTTAGAGGTTGCGCGCGACTTTGGTATGTATAACGTAACCCTTGGTGCGCAAAATGCGTTCGATGAGTATCCAGACGAGGAAGTCCAGGGTCTACAGGACGCCATCGGTATGCGTTACCCAGAAGCTGCGCCTTTGGGCTTCAACGGTGCGTTTTACTACGTCAAGCTCGGCATTAACTTTTAATTTCCATTCGGAAACTAAGAGATCTAAAAAGGGCACTTAGTGCCCTTTTTTTTGGC
>DGOD01000388.1 GCA_002389265.1 Gammaproteobacteria bacterium UBA4475 | reverse complement strand
TTGTTTGCCGTTTCTGTCAGGATAATCGAGTTGGTACGTTCATCGACGATAACACTGCCACGACCCGATACCACACCAGCACCCGCACCCTCGTCACCGCTCTTAAACAAAGCATAAATTTCACTGGCCTTGGCATATTTCACTTCGATAAATTCTGTCCGTAGAGGCGCCAACTCAGAAATCTGCTGGCGGCTTTCTAACTCCAGTTTTTCTCGAGCTGCCAGCTCGGCCGCGGGCGCCACCATCAAGACATTGCCTAGCTGGCGTTTATCCAGACCTTTGGTTTTCATGATGATATCCAAAGCCTGATCCCAAGGTACATTTTTCAATCGCAAGGTGATTTTTCCAGAAACCGTATCACTCGCCACCAGGTTAAGGTCGGTAAAGTCAGCAATGAGCTGAAGTACCGAACGAATCTCAATATCTTGAAAATTCAGCGACAACTTCTCGCCACGATAACGAAATGCCTGACCTAAGGACGATTCCATTTCTGCGGCGGTCAAGGGCTTAACTTCCAGCGTGAAGACGTTGTCAGCTTGATAGGCCAGGTAATCAAAGTCGCCCGTCGGCTCGATCATCAGGATCGTGTTGTTTGACTCTGGCAAAGCATCGACCACCAGTACCGGGGTCGCAAAATCCGTTACATCCAATCGACGTTGCAGATCTGCGGGGATTTGCGTCGCGGCAAATTCCACTCGAATTTTTCCGCCCTCACTGGAGACATCCACGCCAATACCAGGATTCGACAGGTTAACGATCACACGCCCCTCACCCCCTTTGCCACGCCTGAAATCGATGGCTTCAATTCGAGAACCTGCCGACGGAACTGCCGCTGCTTGCTGGTTCAGAACCTGTGAAGATTGCTGCGTGGGCGCCATGTTCACTTGCGCCTGGTTGTCCATTTGACCTACTAGAAGCACCAGCGTATCGCCGTCAACTCGGGTTGAATAGGGCATGAGCTCGGTCATCGCGACAATGACTCGAGTCCTCTCGCCAGCTTCAACCACCGTGACACTGCGGGCGTTCCCACTGCCTAGTTGATGGTATTTTGAAACTAAGCCACTGCTGACACCTGTTAGATCCAGGGCGATTCTGGCAGGCTGCTCAATCGTATAGCCAGTGGGTAACGGCGGCATCGCATCAAAGTGCATGCGTATCTCAATTTTGTCACCTGGCAACGACGAAAATTCAATGCCATCCATAGTCACGGCCGCCACCGCAGAATAAGGGATGTAAGCTACCACTAATAGTAAAAGTCTGGTCAGCATGTTTTTCCCTACCTGTCCGTGAATGATCGCAATCACTCGTGTCACTCTTGTGACTGCCATAAATCACCCCTGAAATAGTATTTAATCACTAAGACCTTGCAGCTCAATCGTCCTGGGCCGGCGCAACCAGCCACCAGCTCCATCACTGACAATCTCGTTAATACTCATCCGAGTGTCACTGATGCTTTCAACCTGCCCCCAACTCGCGCCCAAATAGTCACCAACTTGTACTCGATGAACACCCTGATCACTATCTTCAATCAGCGCCCAGGTGTTGCCATCTTGTTCAAGGGTTCCCACCATGGACAACGCCGACAAGCTGTAATTCTCTAGATACTGCTTAACATGGTCCTGCGGCGGCTTAATTCCCACATTGCGTTTCTGCTCTTCGCTTTTCGGCACGACGATGATCGGTGGTTCAAATGGGCTGCGGCGATTGGCCGCGCTATAGTTGAAAGCCTGATAAGACTCAAATTCTGGCAACGGTGCGATGCTGCCTACCGGCTGAGCTTTGATACCTTCCATGAAGGTATTGATATCAGCATACTGGTCACCGGAGGAACAAGCCGCGAGCAACAAAACCAACGAGACCGATCCGCCCCACCGACAAACGAGCCTAGACAGACTATCTGAGCGACCTTCCATGACTGTCTCTGACTTGCTCCGCTTATTCATCAAAGGCCTCATCGACGCTCATCATTATAACGATAGGTTTTCGCCAGGATATTCATCTTCAATATACCGCCAATGTTTTCCGAGCCACGCGCACCTCCGCCTTCCGGAAGAATCGTAAAGTCATGGAGGGTTACGATTCGCGACAAGTCTGCTACGTCGCTGACGAAGGATCCCAGCTCGTGGTAACTGCCAGAGACAACTATCTGAATGGGTTTTTCAATATAGAATTCAAACTTCTTTTCTGCCTGGAGATTGATGCTGGTGAAATTCAAACCGTTTTTCAGGCCCACGAGCGTGATATCCTCGATCAAGCCTGGGATTTCGGTGTCACTCGGCAGCTGCCGCAGAATCGTTTCGAAGGACAGCTCCATCTCTTTCTTCTGTTGCCGATACGCCTCGAGATGGGCCGACTCAAAATATTTCTTTTCGAAATCAACCCGCAAATTGGCTTCCTGTTTTTGCGTTTTTGCCAACTCTTCCTGCAGCGGGGTTACTAAAATAAAGTAACCAATAGCCAACCCAGCAAAGAATGCGAGGATCCAGATGATTGATTTAACGGCACCAGGCAAGGAACCGATATTATTAACATCATTCAGATCATTCAGATCAAAATTTCGCAGGCTCTCAATCACATTCTGGATGGCCATAATCAATCCACCTCCGCGGCGCTTGGCGTGCTCTGCTGGACCATTAATTTAAACCTGCTCGCCTGCGGCCCATTCCGCGGATCAGCAACAATGCCGGTCACGTTCGGCTTCTCAAACCAGTCCGATTCATCAAAGTTGCGCAACTGGCTGGATATTCGGTTATTCGACTCAGCCACGCCGTCGATGGTAATGGACTTTCCCTGAACCGACAGACTTGTAAAGTAAACTCGATCGGCCAGGCGCCGCGCCATCTCATCAAACAATCGCACGATGACAGGTCGATTGCCCTGCAATTCCTGAATCACTTTCATTCTCGCCAACAACTCATTGCGCTTCTGCTGCAGTATCTGAATCTCCTCGATACGTTCTTCAAGGATTTTGATTTCTTTACTCAGATAACTGTTACGCGCCTGCTGAGCGTCAATCTGGGCATTATAAAAACGGTCAATACCAAAAGTGATCGTTGCAGCCAATAACAGCACGCCCGCCAGTATCTTAAGAAACTCTTGTTTGCGTTCCTCCCGCAGCTCTTCGCGCCAAGGGAGTAGATTGATTTTAATATCAGCCATCCTGTCGAGGCCTCCGAGCTTGATTCAGTACCATTAGTCAAAGCTCCGCATGGCCAAACCACAGGCAATCATCAGTGCCGGCGCATCATTATGCAGGCCAACTTCATTGACCTTAGGTGACAGAGACATATTGACGAACGGGTTAGCGATCGACGTTGGCGTACCGAGTTTCGCCGCCACCATGTCACCCAGCCCCTCGATTGACGCAGTGCCACCGGCCAGAATGATATGGTCAACATCGTCGTGCGTACTGGACGAATAGAAGAACTGGAGTGACCGAGTGACTTGCTGCACGACCGCTTCTTTGAATGGCTGCAACACCTCGGTCTCGTAATCATCAGGTAAACCACCTTGCTTCTTCGCTAGCCCGGCCTCCTCAACGGACAGGCTGTAACGCCGTTGAATCTCTTCCGTAAGCTGTTTGCCGCCGAATAGTTGCTCACGCGTGTAAGGGGTTCCAGAGTTGGTTAACACGCTCAGCGTGGTCATGGTGGCACCTATGTCGATAATCGCGATAACCTGGTCTTCACCACCCTCCCCAGTAAATTGCTCACTGACCAGGTCAAACGCACGCTGCATGCAATGGGCTTCAATATCCACGACCTTGGCCTTCAGGCCTCCTATCTCTAGTGCCGCTTGACGCATCTCGACATTTTCCCGTCGACAAGCAGCCAACAGCACCTCCACTTGTTCTTCACTCCGCGGCGAAGGGCCCCGCACCTCGAAATCCAGCGCGACCTCCTCTAACGGGTAAGGAATATACTGATCGGCCTCACTCCGCAGGCTTTCCTCCAACTGGGTATCATTCAAGTTCGACGGCATTTCGATTGTGCGCGTAATCACCGCCGAACCGGCCACCGCCACGGCCGCTAATTTGACCTTCGTCTTCGAGCGCGTAATCAAACGCTGTATGGCTTCGCCAACACCCTCAACGTCGCTGATATTTTTCTCGATGACAGAATTTTCTGGCAGGGGTTCAACGCCATAACTTTCCACGCGATACTTGCCACCGGACCGACTCAGCTCCAACAACTTTACGGATGTCGAACTGATGTCCAGCCCCAGCATAATGTTCGATCTTTTGCTCAAAAAGCTAAACACGATTTAAGCTCCCGTAAAATTCAGCGCAACGCTTATCTACTACAAACGTCTAACGACGACATCAGTATGATGGCGGATTCGGTCTATTTAATAACAGCAGAAACGTAAACACAATGTAACCGTCGGGTAATTATAGCGTTACATTCTCAGATCAACATCGCGCTATAAACGCTTAACGTTGCACCCGCAAGTACGCAGCAAACCTGCCAAAAGCCCGCCAGCACCCGCTCAGAAACGAGAAACAACCGATGAAAGCGTTTATTCATAAGCCTGCTCGGCTTTCAGTGACTTTTACCTTTATAATGCAGTCAAGCGAAATTCCCATGCTTTAACGTCCATCACCGGACTAGAGGTTAATAATTCAGACTATGCGGCGTCTTGGTTCATTTATTTTATGGTCTACCGCGACCCTAGTCTGTGGCGCCTGTCTCATTCTCGCGGCAGCCTATTTATACTTGAATCCTCAGGTTCCTGACGCGGAGAGCTTTCGCAACGTCAAACTCCGCGCGCCACTCAGCATCTATTCCGCCGACGAAAAGCTCATTCAGGAGTTTGGCGAAAGACTGGTACCTGTAACCTTCGACCAGATACCGCCACTTTTTATTCGCGCCCTGCTCGACACAGAGGACAAGCGATTCTTTGAACATGGCGGCATAGACCTGATCACGTTGGCAAATGCCACTTGGCAGCTCGTACGCAACAAGGGTTCGATCCGCACCGGCGCCAGCACCATAACCATGCAGCTCGTAAAAAACATTTCCGGTGATACAGAAGTCCGATTTATTCGCAAGTTCAAAGAGATGCTACTGGCCTTGAAGATCGAGCAGGAACTCTCCAAGCAAGAGATACTGACGCTTTATCTCAATATTATTCCGTTCGGCAAGCATGCTTTTGGCATCCAGGCAGCCGCCAATACCTACTATGGAAAAACCGTTGACCAGCTCGATTTGGCCCAACTCGCCATGCTCGCCGGCATACCTCAGGCACCTGAAGCAGGCAATCCCATCAACGGTCCAGAGCGAGCCATCGCCCGGCGCAATCTCGTGCTGACACGTATGCGGGAACAAGACTCTATCTCTGCCGAAGACTATCGACTGGCAACCAGCGCGCCAATTACCGCCCAGGTTTATGCAAGAAAGATCGAACTACCGTCGCTTTACGTGGCCGAAATGGTTAGGAAGCGCTTACTACAGCAGATCGGAAGCAATGCTTACACTGAGGGTTACATCGTTCGGACAACCATTGATAGCGGTATGCAGGTCGCAGCCGAGAACGCTGTAACGCAGAAGCTCAACGAATATGACCGCCGCCACGGTTACCGGGGGCCCGAGGCTCGAAGCATTCAGGGTACCGACCAATATAATGCCGCACCTGAATATGGCTATCCTGCTAACTGGCTTTCAACCCTCGCCAACGCCAGGGTCATTGGCGACCAATATCCCGCTATTGTCATCGCGGTACGTGATCAGGACATAGACGTTCTCACGACCAACCAAACGGTCGTCACCATTGATTGGGAAGGCCTAAGCTGGGCCCGCGCTTATATCAATGTTAATACGCGCGGCCCGACACCCAAGATGGCGACAGACTTGCTCAAGACGGGAGACCTAATTCGCATTGAGAAGGGTCCTAAGGGTACCTGGAGGCTCGGACAGGTGCCTGCGATTCAAGGCGCCTTAGTCTCCCTCGACCCTGTTAACGGCGCAATCCGGGCTTTGGTTGGCGGCTATGATTTCAATTCAAAACAGTTCAACCACGCCACCCAAGCCAGGCGTCAACCGGGCTCCAACTTCAAACCCTTTTTCTACGCCGGGGCACTCGAAAATGGCTTGACTGCCGCATCAATCTATAACGATGCACCGGTCGTACTGCCGGGCGGAGAGCAAGAAGAAGTCTACCGGCCCACCAATTCCGGCGACGTATTCCGCGGCAATATTCGCCTCCGCGAGGCTCTTTATCGCTCCATCAATCTGGTATCACTGCGGGTTATTCTCGATTTCGGCGCCCAGAACGCCATTGACTACGTCAAACGCTTTGGCTTCGATACCAGCAACTTCCCGCGCAATGTTCAGCTGGCCTTTGGCGGCGGCACCATCGCCCTGACACCCATGGAAGTCGCCACCGGATATGCGGCTTTCGCCAATGGTGGTTATAAGGTTGAGCCCTACTTTATTACCGAAATCGACTCGATCAATGCTGATCCGATTTTCTTGGCGCAACCCAAGACGGTTTGTCACACGGATTGTGGCGACTTGCCACAGGCCGAGCAGATTATTGAGCCCCGAGTAGCTTATATCATGAATAGTATACTTGGCGACGTCATCCGCCGCGGCACTGGCACCAAGGCAATCAGGGCGCTCAAACGGCAAGACTTGAAGGGCAAGACCGGCACCACCAATGATGCCGACATCTGGTTTTCTGGATTCACCCATGACCTGGTCGCAACAACATGGGCCGGATTCGGTGACAACAGCTCGGTGGGCGCCAGGGAATATGGCTCAACCACGCCTATCGAAACCTGGATTGCTTACATGCGAGAGGCACTACCCGCCGAAGCAGACTCGACAGTTCTCCCCTTACCCGACCATATGGTAACGCTGATGATCAATCCCACCACTGGACTCAGGTCTGAAGCTGGCGATCCCGATGGGATTTTTGAAATATTTCGTGAAGAATTTGCGCCGCCCCCAGCCGCTATTGTTGTCGACCAAACCGACACCAAATCACAGCCCTTGCAGCAGGTCTTTTAGACCCCAATCCCAGCGGTCGTTACGAATAATCAGGCAGCACATTGATTCGGGCTACACCAGAATCGATTGCCGCTTGTGCAACCGCCGTCGAAACCCAGCTTTTCAATCGAGGGTCCAGCGGCTTAGGGATAATATACTCAGGACCAAACTCTAGGTGATCAATGCCCTCGTAGGCCGCAATGATTTCCGGTAGCACAGGCTCTTTAGCCAAGTTCCTGATCGCATGGACAGCAGCCATTTTCATGGCCTCATTAACCGCTGATGCGCGAACATCAAGAGCACCGCGGAAGATAAAAGGGAAGCACAGAACATTATTAACCTGATTCGGGTAGTCAGAACGACCTGTCGCCAAGATAACATCTTGTCGAATCGACTTGGCCAGCTCAGGTTTAATCTCTGGATCCGGATTAGCCATCGCGAATATCACGGGGTTTGGCGCCATAGCCAGCAAACTATCCGTATCCAGCAGGTTCGCTCCCGACACCCCGATAAACACATTGGCGTCCTGACAAGCATCACCCAAGGTGCGCTTATTCGTTACTTGGGCGTAGAGCTGCTTTTCCGGGCTCAACCCTTGCCGCTCGGAATGAATCACGCCCTTTGAGTCGACCATGTAGATATTCGACTTCAAAGCGCCCAGAGCAACCAGTAAATTCATAATCGCATTCGCCGCCGCACCAGCGCCCAGGCAGACAATTCTGGCAGAGTTTAGCGGTTGACCACGCAACTCCAACGCATTTAGCAGACCCGCAGCAGTCACAATGGCGGTGCCATGTTGGTCGTCATGAAAAACAGGGATATCTAACATCGCCTGCAATCGACGCTCAATCTCAAAACACGCCGGCGCCGCGATATCTTCCAAGTTAATACCACCAAAGGTACCGGCAATACGCGAGACCGTGTTGACGAATTCATCGATATTTTCAGTTGTCACTTCAATATCAAAGCAATCAATATCCGCAAACCGTTTGAATAAGAGCGCTTTACCTTCCATGACCGGTTTGCTCGCTAGCGCGCCAAGATTGCCGAGCCCGAGAATAGCCGTGCCATTGGTAATGACGCCGACCAAGTTACCTTTAGCTGTATATCGGTACGCGGCCTCTGGATCCAAGCTGATTTCCTTCACAGGCTCGCCCACCCCTGGAGAATAGGCGAGGGCCAGGTCGTCCGCATTGATGGCGCGAGTCGTCACCGCCAAAGCAATCTTCCCCGGGGTTGGTTCAGCATGGTAACGCAGCGCTCTGTCGCGCAAGGACTCGACTTCAGTCATTACAAACTTATCTCCAAAACAGTAATGGTCAACTTTCTTCGTCGGCCAATTAAAAAAAATCAAAAAAAAGGCGCCATTATTAGGCGCCTAATATCGTGAGCAAAGTACTGCATACTTCACTCTTGTCAGTCGCTACATGTCGCCAAAAGTCTTGACTCTATGCGCCACCGGACTACCGAGCATTATTACTTGACACCACCTCGAGCCCCAAAGCGCTTGTTGAATCGATCGATTCTACCCGCGGTATCGAGGATCTTCTGCTTGCCAGTGTAAAAGGGGTGACACTGTGAACAAACGTCCAAGTGCAAGTCCTTACAAACAGTCGAACTGGTTGTGATGACGTTACCACAGCTGCATTGCGCTGTGATCGCCTTATAATCTGGATGAATTTCTGCTTTCATGTTTCCTACCTGACTCTCGCAAGGAGGCGAATCATACCAGAGATATTTTGAATGGCAAGCGGCATCGCATGGCAACGTTACCTTCGGCCAATTCTCACGACCTCTCAGCACAGTCTGGGGCCACGATTGACTCTCACTGCCGCGCTTCAATCAACAACGGCCACATCTAAACCGACAACGGTCACGGCTGAATTAACAACGGCCACGGCCCAAT
>DGOD01000263.1 GCA_002389265.1 Gammaproteobacteria bacterium UBA4475 | reverse complement strand
GACTATTTTCCGTCCGGTCAGCTTTTTGGCATCCGCGAGCAACTTGGCGCGGTTACCTCTGGAGCCATTGAGATGGGCGGTATCGTCGGGGTGGTGTCGTTTCCGCCGATCAACAAGAATTTTAACGTGGTTTCGATCACCGGTATGTTCGACAGCTATGGCGAACAGCGCGCATTCTTTCAGGACGATCCAACTGGCAAGGCCGTTTGGGATGACATTACAAAAAAATCAGACTCTGTACTGTTGATGTATGACCCCGTTGGTCCTGTGATGACCTTCTCAACACAGGAATTGAATGGCGTGAAGTCGATGTCAGGCTTAAAGGCTCGGGCCTTGATCGGGGCAGAGCGGCCGATGTGGGAGGCACTTGGCGCCAACACGGTGTCCATGCCGACGGGGGAGGTCTATTCTGGTCTTCAAACCGGTATGATCGACACGATCAACAGCCCTCCAGGTTCCATCCGCGCGTTCAGCTGGTGGGAATACCTTACTCATGGTCAAAAGCCATACCAATACTATGCAGATGCCTACATCATGGCGAACAAGACATGGTTCAACGGGCTCCCTCAGGACTTGCAGCAATTGCTGATCGACGTGGGCCAAGACGTCGGCCAAATATCGACTGACGAGATCCTGAAGACAGGCGAGGAAACGCTGACAGAATTTCAAGAACGTGGCGGGATCGTCACCAAACTCGAAGGCGACGCGCTGGCCGAATTCAACACGTTGATGAGCGACAAAGTGATACCAGTCATTGCAGACACAGTTGATGCCGATGTTATCTCAGCAGCTTCTGCTTTCGCCGCCAACTGAGATGAATGAAACCGAACGCCTGCGCAGTCTGTGTGGGCGTCACACTAACACCTGCGGGGCTGTTTTCTAATGACAACGATCTTGTCGTTAATGCGTATCCTCAACGGCGCGCTTGAAAAACTCACCGCTGTGGTATCTTCCAGCCTTGCGGCGATTATGGTTCTGGCCCTGACCGGAAGCGCAGTGACACGCTATATAAGCGGTACCGGGTACGACTGGTTCATCGAATTGCCCCCGGCGTTGGTGCCTTGGATGGTTTTTCCGCTGCTGGGGCCGTTGCTGCGGTCAGGATCGCATATTCAGGTCGACCTGATGCCTACTCTCTTGGAGGGCAAGGCGGCGCTGTGGCTCAAGTTGTTTGTCTATTCACTGATGGTTTTGGGGTCATTGATTTTCCTGCAAGCGGGGAATGAGGCTGTAGCTTTGTTCCGTCGTCTTGGCCAACTCATGGAACTGGAAATCGAACTGCCGATCTGGTGGATGTATTTGGCGTTTCCAACTGGTTTTTTCATTCTTTTGCTCTTTTCATTTGAGTTGTGGCTAGAGACGCTCTGTGAACTGACAACCCGTGAAGGAACCGCATCATGAACGCTGCTGCTACGTTACTTTCTATGCTCTTGCTGCTTTTGTCGGTGCCGATCTTTATGGTCTTTGGCCTGGGCAGTGCTTCAGTGGCGATACTTGGCATGGACCTTCCATGGTCCACACTTATTCAGGTCTCCTTTGGATCGATGACCAAACATGTGCTGATCGCGGTGCCGTTGTTCATTTTCACGGGCATGGTCATGCTACGAGGTGGCGCCGCCGCAAGGCTGGTTCATTTTGCCACCACATTGGTTGGCCATTGGCCTGGTGGCCTGGGTTTGGCGATGATCCTTGCTATGGGTTTTTTCGCAGCGTTCTGCGGATCTATTCTGGCGGCGATTACTGCGGTAGGCACGATTATGATCCCAAAGATGGTCGAACAAGGCTATCCAAAACCCTTTGTAATCGTGCTTGCAGCCTCTGCTGCGTTTCTGGAAGCGCTGATCCCACCGTCTAACGCAGCGATCCTTTTCAGCGCGCTGACCGATGTGCCAGTGTCGCGCACATTTGCCGCGGGTTTCGTGCCGGGCATTGTTTTGCTGGTTCTTTTGTCCATCGTTGTCACATGGCGCTGCCGCAATCTGCGCAACCCTGAGAAAGCGACCGCCGCTGAGCGTTCGTCAGCCTTCCGCTCCGCCGTACCGGGATTATTCACGCCATTTATTATTTTGGGTGGCATCTATGCTGGATTGCTGACGCCCTCTGAATCTGCCGCTGTTGCGGGTATCTGGGCCATTCTGATCGGTATTTTGATTTACCGGGAGCTGACGTTCCGCGCGCTTTTAGACGCTTTGCATCAGACCGCGCGGATCACTGCTGTGATCTTTTCCATCATCGCGATGGCCACCTTCTTGAGCGTTGTTTTGACCTATACTCAGGCGCCGCAAAAGCTGATTGCCTTTTTTACTGAAATGGGTGGCACGCCGATGGCATTCTGGATGGCTGTTGCGGTGATTTGCCTGATCCTTGGCACCTTCGTTGAGATTGTGCCGGTGTTTTACCTCACTGTGCCGATCTTTGCCGCACTGGCCTTGTCGCTGGGTCTGGATATCCTACAACTCTACATCGTCTTTGTCGCCTTCGCCGGCATCGGGATGATCACGCCGCCCGTCTGTGTCGGCATCTACACCGCCGCAGGTGTCGCCAAAGAGAGCCCCGAGAAAGCGTTCCGCGAAGTGCCGGTGTTTGTCGGTGTCGGGATCATTTTTGGCATGCTGATGATCGCTCTTCCACAGGCTGCGACATGGTTGCCTAATCTGCTTAACTAAGCTCGGCGCTCAGTTTTTCGACGTGATCCACCCGCTGTTGCAATTGCTGGCCAAAGAGGTCGACAAATTTCAACGCCTCGCGTGACAGCTCCTCGCGACGGGCGGCAACGACAGCGACAAAATAGGTCAGCTGTTGTTTGATTGGTCGAAACACCACGCCGCCCATACGCACTGCCTGTTCTGCTGAAAATGGATCGGCAATGGCTAGCACAGAGGCTTCGCGCACCAAAGCGCCGGCCAAAGGCATATTGGCAACAGAAAGACGTGAACGTGCACGCAATGTGTCCGAAAGCTCAGGATCTATCGACATCATTGAATCTGGGTAGCTGGCACCAAAGGTGACAAAGGTCTCTGTCTTGGCTACGTCTTCAAGATCGATAAGCCCGAATTCACGTGCCAAAGGGTGCTCTTCCGGCACCAGGCAAACATATGCAACTGATTTTTTAAACAAGACTTCGACTCCGGCGTAATCCGGCTCGCGCCCAACAATTCCCAGATCAAGCTGGCGCATCTGAACCGCATCCAGAATGGCGGGCGTGTTGCGCGTTTGTACAGCAAACTCGATATCGGGGTTCTCATGGTAAAGACGGCTGATCGCTTTGGGCAGCTCAATCGTTGCGATGGATTGGATTGCCCCGATGGAGATTGTACCGCCCCGTGATGTTCGAATGGATTTCGCCAAATCTTGCAGACGATCAATGCCCATGAACATGCCTTCTACACCTTCGTAGAAATGCCGCCCTTCCACTGTGGGCGTCAATCCGCGCCCCACACGTAGGAATAGGGGAAACCCGGCTGACTGCTCAAGATCAGCGATCAGCCTGCTGACACTGGGCTGAGAGATATGCATCATCTTGGCTGCTTCGGTGATGGAGCCACAGCGGATGGTCGCTCTGAATGCTTCTAGCTGACGCAGGTTCATTGGCGGTATTACCTCAGTTTTTCCTATGGGTTACCTTAATTCATTTGCTCTCCCTTTGTATAGGTGGAAGCTTTCCATCGGTTTTAGTTATGGAAACATCTGCTAATTTGATTTACTTTGGCAAGGGTGGTTATCTAAAATACTTCATGAAATCTTCTGCATTCCATGCAATTGGCTGGTATTAATTATCTGAATTTGACCATCCCCGGTGGTACTGTCAGACAAAACTTGCTTGAGCCGTGCAGGGCGGTTTTGTGGCCTCGCCGTATGACAAAACGCTCTCCATTCAGGTCCTTTAAAACGAGCCTTGAGACCATCCGCCTGGCTGTGATGCTTTATTTTCAACTTAAAGTTTAACTATTCGCTTCTCGTCCCTAAATCCCAACTAAATCCCAAGAAATGCGTCTGTGCGTCCGTT
>DGOD01000033.1 GCA_002389265.1 Gammaproteobacteria bacterium UBA4475 | reverse complement strand
CGATCAATAGCCATTTACGCTTTACAGTAAATGTGCGACTAAAGATGCTCGACCAGGCAAATTTCGTATTCAATCGTACCATTGGGCGCATGCACCAGCGCCACATCACCGACTTGTTTACCAACTAAGGCCCGGGCAATCGGTGAATAGACTGAGATCTTGGAAATCTTCAAATCAGCTTCGTCGTCACCCACAATCTGATAGCTGATTTCTTCGTCAGTATCGAGATTCACTAGGTGAACCGTGGCACCAAAGATGACTCGGCCCGTGTGCTCGATCAGCGTGACATCAATGACATGCGCATGGTTCAGCTTACCCTCAATATCTGCGATTCGACCCTCAATAAAGCCTTGCTCCTCTTTGGCATACTGATATTCGGCGTTTTCACGAAGATCACCTTGGGCCCTGGCAGTGGCAATTTCTTTGATAATTCTGGGGCGCTCGATTTGTTTGAGGCGATCCACCTCAACTCGCAGCGTCTTCTCGCCCGCAGCTGTCATTGGAACCTTGTCCATAGATTCTGTCCGGTAGTGTTCTAGAGATTATATAAAGACACTGCCTAGTGTTGAAAAGTTCGGCCAGAATGTCTAGTGGGGACCACAAATATAATTGCCGGCGGGTCTTTAGCCCGCCGCGCTGACTGATAATTCAATATTACCCTAGCAAGCGTTTATGCAAGTCCTGAAGGCGATGCACCGAGAGATGACTACCGTGGCGGACCGCGTCAATGCAGGCCCTGGCGCCCGCCATCGTCGTCGCATTATAAACCTTGTGCTGTAGTGCTGTACGACGGATAGCATAGGAGTCGGCAATCGCCTGTTTGCCTTCCGTGGTATTAACGATGAAATTCACCTCATTGTTCTTAAGCATGTCGACCACGTGGGGCCGACCTTCTTGAACCTTGTTAACGATATCCACATGCACACCGGCCTCGCGCAAAACCAGCGCTGTACCCCGAGTTGCCACGAGCGTAAAGCCGATGGCAAGCAAATCAGTCGCCACCTGCACTAACTCGGGTTTATCCGTATCCCGAACACTCAGGAAGGCTCGCCCTGCCGCAGGAATAAGGTCACCCGCTGCCAGCTGAGCTTTGCGGTATGCCTCACCAAAGGTCTCCGCGACGCCCATGACCTCACCGGTCGACTTCATTTCTGGGCCGAGGATCGGGTCTACCCCCGGGAATTTACCGAATGGGAATACCGCTTCTTTGACGCTGAAATAATTCGGCACGATCTCTTTGGTAAAACCCTGTGCTTCAAGGCTAGTACCAGCCATACAGCGAGCCGCCACTTTGGCCAAGGAAACACCGATGCATTTCGAAACGAAAGGCACCGTTCGCGAGGCTCGTGGATTCACTTCAAGAATATAAATATCGCCATTTTGAATGGCGAACTGGACATTCATCAGGCCTATAACACCAAGCTCAAGCGCCATCTCCACGACCTGCTTGCGCATCTCATCAAGGGCCTCATCGCTCAGACTGTAAGGTGGCAAAGAACACGCCGAGTCACCAGAGTGCACACCAGCTTGTTCGATATGTTGCATGACAGCGCCAATGACTACCTGCTTACCATCAGACACTGCATCGACGTCAATTTCGATGGCCTGGTCGAGAAATCGATCCAACAAGACCGGCGAACGATCGGACAACTGCACTGCTTCACGCAAATAGCGGGTGAGTTCTTCTTCGTCGTAAACGATTTCCATGGCTCGACCGCCCAACACATAAGATGGGCGTACGACCAGCGGAAAGCCGATGTTGCGCGCCGCATGCAGGCCTTCTTCCAAGGTCTTGACGGTCTTATTGGGTGGCTGCCGGAGACCCAGTTTGGCGATCATATGCTGAAATCGTTCTCGGTCCTCAGCCATGTCGATAGCGTCAGGGCTAGTGCCAATGATCGGCACGCCGGCCTTCATTAACGCCTCGGCGAGTTTCAACGGTGTTTGACCACCAAATTGCACAATCACCCCTTTCGGTTTTTCAACGTCGACGATCGCCAATACGTCCTCGAGGGTCAGTGGCTCGAAGTACAACCGGTCTGCTGTGTCGAAATCTGTCGAGACGGTTTCCGGATTACAGTTGACCATAATAGTTTCGTAGCCATCTTCGCTCATGGCGAGCACCGCGTGGACACAGCAGTAGTCAAATTCGATACCCTGGCCGATGCGATTCGGGCCGCCACCCAGCACCATGATCTTATCTCGATTCGTCGGCCGCGCTTCACACTCCGACTCGTAGGTTGAATACATATAAGCGGTAGCGGACGCGAATTCGGCTGCGCAAGTATCCACTCGCCGATACACGGGCTTTACACCTAATGCCAACCGATGCTCGCGAAAACTGTTTTCTTCGACACTGAGCAACTCGGCCAGTCGAGCGTCCGCAAAACCGCGCTGCTTCAGATCAAACATCCAACCCCGGTCAATCGCTGCCAGAGCCACGCCTTGCAGTTTCTGTTCACGTTGAATCAGGTCTTCAATCTGGATTAGAAACCAAGGGTCGATACGTGTCAGCTCATGGATCTCTTCCATGTCAAAACCTAGCCGGATCGCATCCGCCAGATAACGAATACGCTCGGCACCGGCTACTTGCAGTTCTCGCCGGATTCGCGTTTTCCAGTCTCTTGATGAATCATCCATGATGGGCGACAAGCCGTTAATGTCCACTTCGAGACCACGCAGAGCTTTCTGCAGCGATTCCTGAAAGGTCCGGCCAATCGCCATCACTTCGCCCACAGACTTCATTTGGGTCGTCAGAAAATTTTCCGCTTGCGGGAATTTTTCAAAGGTGAAGCGCGGAATCTTGGTTACGACGTAATCTAAGGAGGGCTCAAAGGAAATCGGTGTCGCTCCACCGGTAATCTCATTCGAGAGCTCATCCAGGGTATAGCCGATGGCGAGCTTCGCCGCTACTCTGGCGATAGGGAAGCCCGTGGCTTTGGAGGCCAGTGCCGAAGATCGAGAGACCCGTGGATTCATCTCAATAATGACCATTCGCCCCGTCGCGGGATCGATGCCGAACTGCACGTTCGAGCCGCCTGTTTCAACACCAATAACCCGCAATACCGCGATAGCGGCGTTACGCATAATCTGGTATTCCTTATCTGTCAGGGTCTGAGCTGGCGCTACGGTAATGGAGTCGCCGGTATGAATGCCCATAGGGTCAAAGTTTTCAATGGTGCAGACGATGATGCAGTTGTCATTCTTGTCGCGCACCACCTCCATCTCATATTCTTTCCAGCCCAGCAGCGACTCGTCGATCAGTAGTTCATTGGTCGGCGACAGATCCAGACCGCGGGTACAGATTTCGATAAAGTCGTCCTGGTTATAAGCGATGCCACCGCCAGAGCCACCCATGGTGAAGGAGGGTCTGATCACACAGGGATAGCCAAGTCTCACCTGAACTTGTTTGGCCTCTTCCAGAGAGTGGGCGAAGGCCGATATCGGGGTCGCCAGGCCAATGGATTTCATTGCCACATCAAACTTCTGACGATCTTCAGCCATGTCGATCGCATCACGACTCGCGCCGATCATTTCCACATTGAAGCGCTCAAGTACACCTTCTCGGGCAAGATCCAGCGCACAGTTCAACGCCGTTTGGCCACCCATGGTCGGCAGCAGCGCGTCCGGTCGCTCTATTTCGATAATATTCGCCAACACTTCCCACGTGATGGGCTCAATGTAGGTCGAGTCTGCCATGGCGGGATCAGTCATGATCGTCGCTGGGTTCGAGTTCACCAGAATCACTCGGTAGCCTTCCTCGCGAAGGGCTTTACAGGCTTGCGCACCGGAGTAATCAAACTCACAGGCCTGGCCAATGATGATCGGCCCAGCGCCAATGATCAGAATGCTATTTATGTCGGTTCTTTTAGGCATGAGATTTCTTGGTTGCCGTATAGTGTTCGATCAGTTTAATGAAATGGTCAAACAAAGGAGCCGCATCGTGAGGACCCGGGCTTGCTTCAGGATGCCCCTGGAATCCGAACGCGGGACGATCAATGAGTTCGATTCCCTGCAGCGAATTATCAAATAACGACCTATGACTGACCCTGACATTTTTCGGCAGGGTCGTATCATCGATACAAAATCCGTGATTTTGGCTCGAGATGAGGACCACGCCACTCTCCAGGTCTTCCACCGGGTGGTTAGCGCCGTGATGACCGTGATTCATCTTGATGGTTTTCATGCCTGCGGCAATGCCGAGCAATTGCAATCCAAGGCAAATACCAAATATGGGAATCCCCGACTCAAGCAAGGTCTGGATCGCGGCGATGGCATAGTCACAAGGTTCAGGGTCTCCCGGACCGTTGGACAGAAAGATGCCATCTGGCTGCATCGCCAAAACGTCAGCCGCAGATGTCTTCGCCGGTACCACGATCAACTCACAACCTCGGTCAGCCAGCATTCTCAGGATGTTACGTTTAACACCAAAGTCATAAGCAACAATTTTGTATTTAAAATCTGTCAACGTCGGATAACCGCTATCAAGCGACCAACTACCCTGCTGCCAGGCATAGGTCGATGAGGTTGTCACGACTTGTGCCAGATCCAGCCCTGCCAGACCGCCAAATGCCCGGGCCGCTGCAACGGCACCCGCGATGTCAGCTTCCGAGAGGTTTGGCCCCGCGATAATACAACCCTTCAAAGAGCCTTCTTCACGGAGGATACGAGTCAGCATACGAGTGTCGATGCCGGCAATGGCTACCACCTTGCGCTGCACCAGATAGTCTTGCAGAGAGCCTTGCTGGCGCCAGTTGCTGACGGCCAAGGGCAGGTCGCGAATCACTAATCCTGCCGCCCAGGTATTGTCGGATTCTTCATCCTCGTCATTCACACCTGTGTTACCGATATGCGGATGAGTCAAGGTGATGATCTGGCGGGCATAGGAGGGGTCGGTCAGGATTTCCTGGTAACCCGTCATGGACGTGTTAAAAACCACTTCGCCGACAGATTGACCGTCTATACCAATAGCTACACCCTCGAACAAAACGCCGTTCTCAAGTGCAAGTACCGCTCTACTGGTCAACTATCCGCCTCCATTGGTTCGCTATTGATGGTCGATGGTCGAAAAAAAGCGAGAGGGAATCACTTCCATCTCGCTCGAATTGACCCTGGACCGGGATACCATACTGGCGCCAGATTCTATGCCAATTGGCCGGTCGATTCCAGATAATTTCGCACTTTAATCTGACTTGCGTTCGCGCAACCCCAAGACATCCTGCATATCAAAAACTCCCGCCTTCTTGTCGGCCAGCCAGCGCGCGGCTCGCACGGCCCCCTCGGCGAAGTTCAGACGACTATGCGCCCTGTGAGTAATTTCTAATCGCTCTCCCGCACCGGCAAAAATGACGGTGTGTTCGCCGACGATATCGCCACCACGCACCGTGCTGAAGCCGATAGTCTGACGCGCCCGTTCGCCCGTGATGCCCTCGCGACCATATATCGCCACCTCGCTCAGATCTCGACCGAGACGCTTGGCCATGACTTCACCCATGCGTAACGCTGTTCCCGAGGGCGCATCGACCTTGTGGCGATGATGTGCCTCGATAATCTCAATATCCACATCATCACCGAATATACCAGCCGCCATCTCCAGCAGCTTAAAGGTTGCATTGACCCCGACACTGTAGTTTGGGGCCGAGACGACGGCGACCTGCGCAGACAATGCAGCCACCTGCGCCTGCTCGCGCTCAGTTAATCCGGTGGTACCAATCACCATGCGCTTGCCGTGGGAGGCACAGACCGCCAGATTGACCAGAGTTGCGGCAGCAATAGTGAAGTCGATTAAGACATCAAACTGAGAGACCACCGCCGCCAAGTCCTCCACCACCGGCACGCCGATGCGCCCCATTCCCGCCATTTCGCCGGCATCCGAGCCAATGGCGCTATGCCCTGGCTGCTCTATGGCGGCGCTGAGTTGCACGCCGTCAGCCCCAATGATGGCTTGAATCAGCGTTTTACCCATCCGCCCCGCGGCGCCAGTGACAGCAATATTTATCATGTTCAAGCATCCCGCGAGTAAAGCGTCTGAGAGTTCCGATTTAGGTTAAGGAATCGATAAAGTGTTTAACACCCTCGAACCAGGTCGAACGCTTTGGCGACTGCTTAGCTTCGGATTCACCGTCAAACTCACGGAGCAATTCCTTCTGCTTCTTACTGAGCTTAACCGGGGTTTCGACCACAACTCGGCAATATAAATCGCCTATACCACCACCTCTGACCTGGGTGACGTTAACGCCCTTACCCCGCAGCCGGAACATTTTACCCGTCTGGGTTTCCTCAGGAATCTTCAGGCTCACGCGACCATCCAGGGTCGGCACTTCAAGCTCCCCACCGAGCGCCGCATCAACAAAGCTGATCGGCACCTCGCAGTATAGATTCTCACCTTCGCGAGTGAAAATAGCGTGGGCACGAACATTGACCTGCACATATAGATCGCCCGCCGGCCCCCCATTCGCGCCCGCCTCACCCTGACCTGCCAGGCGGATTCGATCACCGGTATCAACGCCCGGCGGCACTTTGACTGACAGGGTCTTCTGCTCCTCGATACGGCCCTGACCACGACACTTTTTACAGGGGTCGGTGATCATCTTGCCGGCACCACGACATCGCGGGCAGGTTTGCTGAATAGAGAAAAAACCTTGCCGAACAGTGACTTGGCCCATGCCCGCACATTGCACGCAATCCACAGCACTCGTACCTTTTTTTGCACCCGAACCGACACATTCGTGACACTCTACCAGCGCCGGAATTTTGATCTTCGGATTTGTACCACGCACCGCCTCTTCCAGATCAAGGTCGAGTATGTACTTCAGGTCAGACCCACGCTGAACCTGGCTGCGACCTCGACCACCACCACTAAAGATGTCACCGAACACATCTTCAAAAATAGAGCTGAAGCCGCCGCCGCCAAATCCAGCGCCCTGACCTTCCAGGCCTGCATGACCAAATTGATCATAGGCGTCACGTTTCTGCCCATCCATCAACACGTCGGCGGCTTCACTGGCCTCCTTAAACTTATCCTCAGCTCCGGCATCGTCAGGATTACGATCAGGATGATGCTTCATCGCCATGCGTCGATAAGCTTTCTTGATTTCTTGCTCCGAAGCATCCCGGGCGACGCCCAGTACCTCGTAATAGTCTCTCTTAGTCGCCATATTACGTTTCGATTCTTCTGATACGCGAACGCAGAATCCCGGATTCATGCCTGGATTCTGCGCTGTTGTTCATCGCCTATGTTGGTAAGTTTAAGCAGCCAACATATCCCACTTCACGGCCATCCAACAGGACAGCCCCTAAGAGATATGTTACTTCTTGTCGTCCTTCACCTCTTCAAATTCAGCATCTACCGCGTCAGGGTCGACATTGCTCGCGCCCGGTGCTTCACCAGCACCGCCCGCAGCCTGTGCTTGCTCGGCACTCATACGTTGAGCCAGCCCAGAAGACACTTCCGTCAACTTTGCGGTTTTCGCTTCAATAGCTTCCTTGTCCGTCTCTTTTAGTGACGCCTCAAGCTCGCTAATTGCCGTTTCAATAGCCGTCTTTTCTTCTTCTGGGACATTGTCGCCAGCTTCTTCAAGCATCTTGCGAGTCGCATGTACCATGCCATCAGCTTGGTTACGCACTGTCACCAGCTCTTCGAACCGACGATCATCTTCAGCGTGAGATTCCGCATCACGAACCATCTGTTCGACTTCTTCGTCGCTCAAACCCGATGACGCCTTGATCACGATTGACTGTTCTTTGCCCGTTGCCTTGTCTTTCGCCGAAACGTTCAATATGCCGTTCGCATCGAGGTCAAAGCTCACTTCAATTTGTGGCGAACCCCGTGGTGACGGCGGAATATCAGCCAAATCAAACTGACCCAGTGACTTGTTATGCGCGGCTTGCTTACGCTCACCTTGCAACACATGGATAGTCACTGCCGGCTGGTTATCTTCAGCGGTCGAGAACACCTGGCTCTTTTTAGTCGGAATCGTTGTGTTCTTCTCGATCAATGCGCTCATTACGCCGCCCATGGTCTCGATACCTAGAGACAAAGGCGTGACATCTAACAAGAGCACGTCTTTAACATCACCTGACAACACGGCAGCTTGGATCGCAGCACCCATGGCAACCGCTTCGTCGGGATTCACATCCTTACGTGCGTCTTTACCAAAAAACTCTTTAACCTTACGCTGAACCATCGGCATCCGCGTTTGGCCACCAACGAGGATGATATCGTCGATTTCAGACACCCCCAGACCTGCGTCCTTCAACGCGGTGCGCAGCGGCTCAATCGTGCGATTCACTAACTCTTCAACCAAAGACTCTAATTTCGCCTGAGTCACTTTAATAACTAAATGCTTCGGACCAGTGGCGTCGGCAGTGATGTAGGGCAAATTCACTTCTGTTTGCTGACTGCTGGACAACTCAATTTTCGCCTTCTCTGCGGCTTCCTTCAGACGCTGCAGCGCCAATGGATCATTATGCAAATCCATACCGTGTTGCTTATTAAATTCATCGGCAAGGTAGTCGATCAAACGCAGATCGAAGTCTTCGCCGCCGAGGAACGTATCACCATTAGTAGATAAAACCTCAAATTGCTTCTCGCCATCGACGTCAGCGATCTCAATAATCGAGATGTCGAAGGTACCACCCCCCAAGTCATATACCGCGATGGTTGAGTCACCAACGGACTTGTCCATGCCATAAGCCAGCGCTGCTGCGGTGGGCTCGTTGATGATCCGCTTGACCTCAAGACCGGCAATTCGACCGGCATCTTTAGTCGCTTGTCGCTGTGAGTCATTGAAATAGGCGGGCACTGTGATCACCGCCTCAGTGACGGCTTCGCCAAGATAATCCTCCGCCGTTTTCTTCATTTTCTTCAGCACTTGTGCCGAGATCTGTGGGGGCGCCATTTTCTGGCCGTTCACTTCGACCCACGCGTCACCATTATCGGCTTTAGCAATCTTGTACGGCACCATTTTAATATCGCGCTGTACGACTTCATCTTCGAACTGCCGACCGATCAGGCGCTTTACGGCGAACAGCGTATTGTGTGGATTGGTCACCGCCTGACGTTTTGCCGACTGGCCGACCAGCACTTCATCATCACCGGCATAACCAACCACCGAAGGCGTCGTACGATCACCTTCCGCATTTTCAATAATTTTGGCTCGATTGCCTTCCATGACCGCGACGCAAGAGTTGGTAGTCCCAAGATCTATGCCGATTATCTTTCCCATGATGCTTCTCCGCTGAACAACCTGACTTACTGCAGGCTGGTATTAACTAATAATAACCAAATGTGTGTATTGTATTTTTCGTCTCACCTGGCGGTCGAAATGCCGGGCCAGTCAACTTCTTGAACGTCTATATTGGCACCCGTCGAAATTATTCAAGTCCCAATATCAGATTTCTCTCTTCCTCACTCGTGCTTAACTCGCGCTTAACTAGAAGATGCTGGCGTGTTTTTAGCAACCATCACCATGGCGGGCCGAACTAACCGACCGTTCAGCTGATAGCCTTTCTGAACCACAGCGATGACTGAATTGGGCTCGACTTCCGGACTTTCAATCATTGAAATCGCTTGGTGCAAATTAGGGTCGAAGGGCTCTCCGTGCGGATCGATCACAACCACCCCTTCCTTAGCCATCACATCGATGAACAGGCGCTGGCACAACCCCATACCTTCAATAATCGCCAGGGTCGCTTCACTGTCTGCATCTGATTGTTCGGCTGACTCAATGGCTTTTTCTAAGCTATCCACCACTGGCAGCAGGCTCTGGATCAGTTTCTCGACGCCGTATTTGACCGCATGCTCGACTTCTCGCTCGGTACGACGCCGAAGATTTTGCATCTCCGCCTCGGCACGCAACGCCGCGTCCCTGAACTTCTCGGCTTCTTCCTGGGCACCATAAGCTGTCGCGCGTAGCTCGCTGGGCGACATGGTATCGATATTTTGATCTTCTGGCTCGGCAATCTCGGCTTCGCCGGCAGCCTCTAAATCACTCACAACCAGCTCATCGTGCCGCTCGTTGTCATCGTCCTGTGTCGATTGTTGTTCGTCGAAATCCGCCATGCACCCTGACTCCAGATCAGTAATTTTGAAGTCTCAGTGATATGGGGTTTACCCCTGCAAGATTCAAGGGTTTAAGGCATGAGATTGCACAGAACCACCGAAGTGTCGTCAGATAGCCCGGTTAATGGCGAGGCAATGAGCTGCCGAGGGCAGCGCTGAGCAGCTTGGCCGTGGCATCCACCACCGGGATAACGCGGTTATAGGCCATGCGCGTCGGGCCAATGACTCCCAAAACGCCAACCAATTGGCCATCCACCCGATAGGGTGAGATCACGACACTACAGTCGTCGAGCAATTCATAACCGGATTCTTCACCAATAAACAGCTGCACCCCCTCGCCCGCCAGACAGCGATCTAACAGATGCAAAATATCACCCTTCAGCGAAAACGCCTGAAACAGGTTGCGGATATCGTCACGGGCCATATCAGGTGATATTTCAACTAGATTTTCCTGGCCCGCCAATACATAGCCATCCGCTTCGTCTTGCTCAAAGGCTTTCTCAGCGACTTCCAAGGTTGCCTTCATCAGGCCATTAAGATTTTCCTGATCCGACTTCATTGCCGTAATCAATTGCTCGCGAATATGTCGCAAG
The DNA here is from genome assembly GCA_002389265.1 of Gammaproteobacteria bacterium UBA4475. Taxonomy (GTDB): domain Bacteria; phylum Pseudomonadota; class Gammaproteobacteria; order Pseudomonadales; family Azotimanducaceae; genus UBA4582. The sequence continues at coordinate 2,453 of DGOD01000033.1, read as the reverse complement.
GATCTGCCTGCAAAGGATTGGTTAATATAGTTAGACGCCTCTTTAAGCTGAATTTCCGTGTAATCGGTATCCGTATAGATAATACGGTTCTGTACCTCATGGTCGGCCAGCACCAGAATCACCAGTACCCGCCTCTCACTCAGACTCAGGAATTCCACATGCCGCAAGGTCACCTGCTCGCGCCGAGGGATGGTCACCAGCCCGGCCATTCGGGTGACATCTGACAGAATGCCCGAGGTCGATTGAACCAGTTGATGAGCCGACCAGTCAGGATCCAGCTGGCGCCGCATCTGTTGCAGATCTTGCGTCCCCAGCGGCGCCATCTCCAGCAAACTGTCGACGAAGAACCGATATCCCATGGCTGTCGGTACACGTCCGGCGGAGGTATGGGGCGAGGTGACATAGCCCTTATCTTCCAGATCAGCCATAATATTGCGCACCGTCGCGGAGCTGACAGTGACCCGGGGCTGGGCAGCCAAGGTTTTAGAACCCACCGGCTGGCCGTCGGCAATGTAACGCTCGACGAGCGTTTTCAACACCATCTGGGCTTTTTCACTGATCACGCGTTTTTCTACCATTGACTCTATTGCCAACACATTGCTTGAACGATTCCTCAATATACCCGCCTGATGAAGCTGACATCAATACAGCAGAACCAATTCGGGTTAAAATTTGTCAGTCTCATCTTGCAGACTCGGCACGGCGTGGCGTTTAATTGAACTACCACTGCCCTTAGGTAACTTCATGCTCACCCATTTAACGGTTCAAAATTTCGCGCTGGTTGATCACCTCGAACTCGAGTTCAATTCGGGTATGACCGTGGTTACGGGCGAGACCGGGGCTGGCAAGTCCATCATCCTCGATGCGCTGGGCCTTACCTTGGGTGACCGTGCCGACACAGGCCTGATTGCAAACGCAGCGAACCGGGCCGAAATTCACGCCACCTTTGACATCAGTGACAACCAACCGGCTAAGCGTTGGCTGGCTGAACACGAACTACCGAGTGATAGCGCCGGCGAATGTATCTTACGCCGCACACTCGGCGCTGATGGTCGTTCCCGCGGCTTTATCAACGGCGCGCCCAGTACCGTGGCTGACCTGAAAACCCTTGGTGAGATGCTCATCGACATCCACTCTCAGCATGAACATCAATCCTTGCTCAAGAAGGACAACCATCGCCGTATGCTCGATGAATTTGGCGATGTGCTGCCGCTAGCCAGTCAGGCCCATGAACTGTGGGAGCAATTCCATCGGGCCCGCAAGCGTCTCGAATCCTTGCGGACCAACAATGCCGAGCAAACAGCCCGCGTGCAGTTGCTGGCCTACCAAGCCGAAGAGCTCGAACAGCTGGCCATCGAGCCCGATGAGCACATCAGCCTCGAGCAGGAACAACAGCAGCTGAGTCATGTTGATGAGATATTGCGTAACTGTGACGCCGCACTGCAGGCCTGCGAGCTCAATGAAGAGGGCAATATATTGAGCCAGTTGACCCAGGCACTGCATCTCTTGCAGGCCATTGAGCTCGATGCCCTGATACCGGTGACCGAATTGTTTATCAGCAGCAAAATCCAACTCGAGGAAGCGGTCTCGGATCTGCAGCGGTTTGCCGACACCATCGAAGCCGACCCCCAACGCCTGATCGAAGTAGAAGCACGTCTGACCAGCATCTACGATGTCGCACGCAAACATCGGATTAAGCCCGGCGACATTCCCGCGTTCACCCTCGATATTCAGGCGGAGATTAAAAGCCTCGACAATGTTGACGCAGAAATCGACAGCCTGGCCGTCAGCACCCAAGCCCTGTCCACGAGCTATCTCGAGGTTGCTACGCGCCTGAGCCGTGCCCGCATCAAGGCAGCAAAGACCCTGGAGCGCCAAGTCACGGAGCAATTGGTCAAGCTCGGCATGCATGGCGCAATCTTTAAGGTCAGCCTGACACCTATCGAAACCGGCGTCATCGCACCAGGCGGGCTCGAGGAGGTCGAATTCCTGATTAGCACCAATCCAGGCCAGGTGCCCCGGTCATTGAATAAAATCGCGTCTGGCGGCGAACTGTCCCGTATCAGCCTAGCCATTCAGGTCGTCACCGCCGACACCTCGAAGGTCCCCAGCTTGGTATTTGATGAAGTTGACGTTGGCATCGGCGGCGCGGTCGCCGAAGTCGTCGGCAGCCTGCTACGCAATCTGGGTGGCAAAGCTCAAATCGTCTGCGTGACCCACCTGCCTCAGGTGGCAGCCCAGGGACATCAGCACTATCTTGTGACCAAATCCACTGGCACGGGCAAAGGCAAGGCCCAAGCAAAGGCTAAAACCGAGATCGAGACCCTACCAACTCAAGAAAAAATCGAAGAAATTGCCCGCATGCTAGGTGGCGTCGAACTAACGAAACAATCCCTCGACCATGCCAAAGCCATGTATACCGCAGCCCAAGCAAACTAGCACACAGAGCCTTC
>DGOD01000385.1:947-26152 GCA_002389265.1 Gammaproteobacteria bacterium UBA4475 | reverse complement strand
GTGGCTTGGTAACCAATCAGACCACCAACATAGTCATTCGCGCCGACAACATCACCTACAGCAGAAACATCAGCAATAGTTCCGTTTGCCTTGCCTACGAGCCCCCCCACATAGGCTGCACTTCCTTGAATAGAAAGATCACTATCGACCCCTTGCATCGCACCGGTTGTAACCAATCCGGCAAAACCACCGACATAATCCCCAACGCTGACCACTTGTGCATCCGCCGCAACAACACCTGCCGCTCTAACGGCACTCGCTGTAATCACTGGGCTATTGGTTATCATGCCTACAGCACCGCCCACTATTGTGTTGCCCAGCACGGTTCCTGCGAGAACCGTATGACTGTTCTCAATTCTGCCATCAAAAATTGAGCCCACTAGCGTGCCAACATAGTCTTCGGCATTAATGGCATAGCTAGTATTCGTTTGTCCTGAGTAAACGCTGGTGTTGACTGTCATATCTACCAGCAGACTCTTATAGGCGTGGCCGATGAAACCCACGCTGGAGGTGGGCCGGTTCCAGGAGAAATTATTTACCTCAAAGCCATTACCCAGCAATTCCGTCACACTCAAATAGGGCAGGTACGGTATTGAGGCAGCAGCCATATCAATATCGTTCGCCAACTTAAACTTAAAACCATTCGCTTGAAAGGCGCTACCTGACTCAATAAAACCTAACAGATTGCTCAAGTCAGACTGCCCACTGGGATTACCCCCTGCTTCATTGCTGTTATCAATGTAACTACTAATGGCGTAGTAGCCATTGGTATCAGGTGCAGAGAAATAATTTCCGATCGCCAAGGAGCGACTGGACAGGGTCTGACTGCTATTCACCCAGTCAGCATATTGTCCGGCGAACAGCCCCCCGATGCTCACGGTTTTAACGCCATTGATAAGGGAATTATCGATATCGTAGTAACTGTTGGCGATATAGGTATTGGGCATGATGTAGCCCACCAGACCACCATAATTGGTACCGGTGGCTGCGACAGAACCGCCAAAATAGCTGTCACTGATATAACCGGCGCCGTTGATACGCCCGGTTAAACCCGCAACAAAAGAGACGCCGGTGACGGCAGTGCCGCCGCTGGCCGCCACATAAGCCCGATTGATTGTCGCGGCGCTATCTGTGTGACCAATCAAGCCTCCGATATAGTTCGCCGTTCCTGATATCAGCGCTGTTGTAACGTAGGAGTCGCTGATCGTTACTGCACTACGGGCGTAGCCGACAAAGCCACCTACATAACCGCCACCCGTACTTTGAATCAACGGCGTTGATACATAAGCGTCTTGAATCGTCAGGTTACCGGCGATCTCACCGATAAAGCCCGCCACGGAGTTGCCTGACGAACCCGTGACACTGGCGCCACTAAAATAGGAATTGTCGATCAACAACTGTGAATCGCTATAACCTGCCAGCCCACCGACACGATTTCGCCCGGATACAGCGCCACTAACATAGCTGTTCACAAAGCTAATATTCGGGGATAGCCAACCCACCAGGCCCCCGACCCTTTCCCCGCCGCCGCTAACATCGCCGGTCATATAAACATTATTCAGGTTGCCATTACGGTGGTGGCCCATCAAACCACCGACATAGACTCCCGTCGCAGAAACACTGCCGGTGACAAAGGAATTGGACACAGCACCGTCGTGCCCACCTACCAGCCCACCGACGTAGTTGATGCCACTTATCGCACCAGAAGAGCTCGAATTATTAATTGTTGTCGCGCCAGGCGTATATCCATACAAGCCACCTAGATAATTATTGGTGGCGGAGACATCCGTATTCAGGTTGTGGACGCCATCAGCGCTGATTCTCGAATGACCGATCAGACCGCCGACCATGTAGTAGCCTGAAACTGCGCTATCAACAACCCAACTGTTATTGAGGGTTCCTGAATCCGCATAACCCACCAAGGCACCAATAAAGTGTGGATTGCTATCTCCAGAGATCGAGGAGGAGTCTACAACCAATCCCGACAGTGACACTGTACTGTAGGCGCGACCGACAATCAGACCAGTATGATTTCGTCCGACGACGGATGAGTCAAGTACCCGCAGGTCACTCAGCTTCGCATTTCTAATTGATTGAAAAATACCTGACTCATCGCTGGTTTTTCGCAACACCAGATTGACTATCGTGTTGCCCAACCCGGTGAAGGTACCGGTAAATTGACCGGCCAAAACATTGCCATAATTCGAAATCGAGCTATCGCTATTGGTAATCACGTAAGACGCGGCATCAAGACTGTTTTTTAGTGCTATGTTACCTGATAGAGAGGCGCTGCTAAGCTCGGCCAAAGAGCCCACTAGGTTATAGTTTTTTAGATTGGCGACATTAGTACCATCTTGCGTGGTAAAGGTTTGACCTGTCGAGTTATCAAAACTAATGCCACCAAGAAAACCCGTAGCACTGACACCCAGATCATAGGTGCCTGTGCCACCGCTCGCAGCGTTCTGACTAGTCTGAATGGCAACACCGCCGCTACCACTGACTGTAATAGGCTCCAAAATAGAGACCGAGGTTTGCGCTGACAGCGTAAGAACGCCGCTCGTCATGGCAGTAATGCCAGGGCTTGCGCCATTGGGAATGGTAACAGTCCCAGCATAATAGCTCTGATTGTCGGTGACTACCAAGTTACCGGGCAGGTCGTTAAGCGTGATGTTAGCGGTATTGCCTGGGGCGCCAACTGTCAGATTTCCAATCACCGAGCCGTCATTCGCGCCCAAATTGAGATCGCCCAGACTGAAATCAGCAGAGAAACTCGTGGTCAAGGGGACAATCGCCAGAGAACCCAGACCGCTTATCCTTTCGGCAGAAGTTAACGTGGTGATATCAGCGACTTTCAACACCAAGGTACCAGCGGAGATAGATGTACTACCGACGACTGTACCGACGTAGCGACTCGAGTCAGACAGTGTCAGCGATCCCAGACCTCGCTTCGTAATTGTCGACGTCGCGGTATCCAGTGGCGAACCATAGCTGACATCTTCGCCACCCGTATCAATATCAAACTGCACATGACCCGAAAGCGTACTGAAACGCGGACTATAGTCCGTTACATTCAGTGCTGAATGTCGCAGCCTACCGCCACTGAAACCGATGACACCTAACTCGCCAATCGCAGCGGCACTGCCCAAGGATAATGTTCCTGCTGCCAGCTCAGTACTACCCGAATAGAGGTTTTCGCCATTGAGGGTCAGTACACCACTGCCGCCTTGCACCAAATCACCGGTACCGCTGATCACACCACTAAAAGTGATGTCATCTGACCGATTGAATATGAGCGTTCCCGCATTGGCTATATCGCCCGTAATCGAACCGATCGTGCTGCCCGCGCCTAACTGCAATTCACCGGCGCTGATGGTTGTACCACCGGAATAGGTGTTCGTCCCGGTCAGCGTCGTGGTACCGACACCTTCTTGCACCAGATCACCGGCGCCACTGATCAATCCCTCCAGCGTGATGGCATCCGAGCGGTTGACGATGAGCGTTCCAGCATTGGCGATATCACCAATGATCGAGCCATTCGTGCTGCCCACGCCCAACTGTAATTCACCAGCACTGATGGTGGTGCCGCCCGTGAATACATTATCACCCGTCAAATTCAACGTACCGAGACCCGCCTGAACCAGGTCACCCGTACCACTGATCACGTCAGCAAAATTCACCGTATCGGCGCGATTAAAAGTCAGAGTCCCAGCGTTAGCGATGTCGCCAGTGATAGAACCGCTTGTGCCGCCATCGCCCAACCGCAATTCACCGGCGCTGATGGTTGTGCCACCGGTATAGGTATTAGTACCGGTTAGGGTCAAGCTGCCGGCACCCTGTTTGGTGATACTGACGTCATCGCCACCGGGCGCACCAATGGTACCGGCCACAACACCACCGACCGCGTTGTCTAACACCAGATTGAGTGTCGCATTAGCAGAAGATATTGCTGTAGCTGCATCCTGATTGATTTCATTATCGGCGATTAGCGTCAACGATCGATTGTTACTGCCTGTGTAAGCAATGTCGGCTTGTATATTTATATTACCGGCGGCGGAACCTGCGACGTTTTCATTCGTTGTGGTAATTGTCACATTACTGCTAGCCAGCGCCGTGAGTATGTCCTCAACCTGAATCACTGATTCATTTGAGCCACTGGTGGGTGTAAAAGTGCCAGCCGAATCCGCTGTCGTATTCAAGGTTGTTGATTGACTAATCACGATATCAGACGGATCGAGCAACCAAAGACCTGCATCACCGTTTTGCGCCTGCGTATCGACCCTAACGCCTGCGACGTCGAGATAGTGACCAGAGGTTTCAACCCTTCCACCTTGACCGGATATCACGCCCCCAGTCGCCAGCATCGTACCTGAGACTCGAGTTTCTGAGTGCTGATCAGCCACGTCAGACCAGAGCACAATCTCACCGCCATCACCGTTCACAGCGGCGGAAGCATCAAGCTGTACATCAGAACCCATCAAGACAGTTACCGCCGCCGGACTGTCATTGATTGTCTCGCCCTGCCAACCACCACCAATCGCAATATCACCCCCACCCAAGTCGCCAACCGCAGACAGCCTTGTACCATCCAGCAAGCTAATATCGGTGGCGCTCAAGTGAATTTCGCCGCCTATCAAAGCACCATTAACCTTCAATTCGGCGCCTGATAAATTTAATCTGTCGGCAATGATTTCGATCGACCCACCATTATCCGCACTGCTACTTGCATCAAGCACGCCGGTATTTTGCAGACTGCCAGCCTCTAACCGAATCAGGCCGCCGACTTGCCGTGCGCTGCGCGCCTCAACAACCCCACTGTTGGTCACTACAGATGCCTGCAACTCAGCGGCATCGCGGGCACTGATAAAGACTGTACCGTCTTCCGCACTAATCAAATGACGATTATCAACCAGCGCGTCTATAGCCGACTGCTCAACCACCACCGTCATGCCTGTCAGTGAATTCGTCAATGTAATCGCTTCACCTGCCGCCAAGATAATAGTGCCGAGCTTGGCGCGTATTACGCCTTCATTGATCACCTCTGGTGCTAACAGAGCGATTAAGCCGCCTTCAGTTGCGGTCAGACTCCCCTGATTGATAACAGCGCCCTGGCCATCTGTGAATACCTGGTTACCATTCAGATAGTTTTCGTCAGTGATTTTCATAGCACCAGCGATCATGCCACCAACATCGACCTGCGCGTCACGACCAAAGATCACGCCGTTAGCATTCAGTAAAAAAACTTGCCCGTTGGCACTAATCTTTCCGAAGATTTGCGAAGGCGCTTGCGAGGCAACGCGATTGAGCACACTAGACGTCGCGCTGGGCTGCTGAAATTGCACCTCGGCGGCACTTCCCACATCAAAACTCTGCCAGTTAACCACCGCCCGATCGCTTGACTGTAACAACTTCATATTTGACCCGGACTGAGAAATACTAACCTGCCCTGCGGCCACCTGACCTCCCGTAGGCAATGTTGTGTCAGAAACAGGTTCTACAGCTAAGCTTTTTGAATAGGCTGCTACGCCTAAGCAAAGAAGCGTGACCACACCAACATTAGAGGCGTGTCGACTCATAAATTCATCATCCAACTCAGCCAAACGCGATTTTCTATCAGAGTACCGTCGTTATCGTTGCCGCTAATATCGCTAGCGGCAGGATTGTCACCAATCCTGCGACCGAATGTCAGCTTAAATTCTGAGCGTTGGCCAAACCTGTGCCCTGCACTTACACCCCAACCTCGTAAGCTGTATTTATTGGGCACCGCCAAGCTCGAGCCTGCAGGCACTTTGTTTAAACGTATTTCTCCAAAATCATAGAAAGCGCTTACCTTAGTTTGCGGCGCTACCGTGGCCTCTATCTCAACGTTCAGCATGAAACCGTCATCACCTGCACCCTCTGAGCTCGGATGAGCACGCATACCCTGTGGTCCGCCCAACGAAAACTTTTGAGATGAATCAAGATTTTGTTTCGCGTACTGTCCCGCAAGGGAAACAATTAACGTGGTTAATTGACTTAGCGGCGTGATGTAAGAGGCTGACAAGTTCAGTTTTTCAAAATCACCCGCGCTTCGCAAACCCGAAGCATCTGCCAGTTGATTATCCAGGTTCGCACTTAAATCAAGGTTGCCGGCACTCAGAGCTATGAGCCACTGAGCAATCCCTGCATTCGCGCCTGTTCCCAACCAATAACCATTCAATGAGAGCATTGATGCTTGTAGCGATTTTTCCGAGATCACAATCGCATTCGCTTCATTGATATAACGAGAAGCGCTATGTGCGAGCGCAAGACTCGCCATTGCTGTTTTTGAGCTCATCACAGGCCGTGATAGCCGTATTGTTAACGTTTTGGCTTCGCCTCGACTTTCCAAGGCGGCAAAACTGCCTATTAATTTGTAATCTAACTGCGAAGCGCCTAGGGACAGCCGCATTCCGGTATAGCCAACAGGAACGCTATAGTCGAGTCGACCGTAGTGAACAGCTTGGCTGGACATCAGGCTCATACGGACTTGATCTCCAGTACGACTTGGATTATTCGCATTAAGATTCAGACTCAGACGCTCAGTACCCGTCGAGGCGTGCCCCCAATTATCGACCAAAAGGGAACCATCAAAGCGAGACTCCGGCAAGCTAGAAAGTAAAATATCGACATCGCCACGTTGCTCGCCAGACGCTAATGCGGCTTGTAGCTCTACACCGGGCAAGTCATTGAGCAGATACAACCCCTGATTCAGCTGGTCAAGGTTGAGCACCTTCGCGTTCTCCACATAGGCCGACAGCGTATTGAAAACGCGCGCTGAGGAGATAGGGAATTGGTCCGTCGCTTCAATTTCGAGGCGCCCCAGGCGCGCCTCGATCACCTCGACAAAAACTCGACCGTCGACAATATCTTGCACCGGGAGTTGCGCTCTGGCTAACCAACCCTTGTCGGCGTATAACGAATTGATCGATTCCAACGCTACCTGAAGCTCTGAAAAATACAATTCCCTACCACGCCAGGGTGCCAGCGCCTCAATAACCGCCGCACCTGGTATCAGATTAACGCCTGTAACAATAAACTCGCTAACATATATTAGTGCACCACGATCACCTGGCAGCACTTTAGCCTCGAGGGCTAACGTTGACTGTAACTTGGGAGATAAGACCGCAGGGGGGGGATTGAACTCACGCTGGACAGAGCCCGCATCGGGAACAATTTGCGCTGCCGCCAAAAGTGACATCACGCACGCAACAATGACAATAATCGTTTTGCATACAATCTTGGGAACAACACCAGACATCTGAATCAACATCAAACTCTTAAACGTAATCGATCTTTTAGATCATCAGCTAGACTGATTCCGGCAACACATGATGGAAATTAAGGGCCCGAGCATTGAGCATTGAGCATTGAGCATTGAGCATTGAGCATTGAGCATTGAGCATTGTGAGTGCGCCCAACAACCTGAATAGCAACGCATTTCCCCCAATGCACTGGCTGCATTCACCAATGGAGGTAATCGAGACTTGCCTACCGGTTGCCACCGCATAATACATCACAGGATACAAAAAGCCTACAAGCAATCTTTCTTGGATTGTGGCGGCAGTATCCACCAAAGTCGCGCTCAGCAACTGACTAGTGTCTTTTAGATAAGTCTCCAGATTTCACCTTCAGTTGCGCTAAACTTATTGCCGTAACACCAGGAGAACCTGAAGACGCTGCGGTCTTCATGGCAGAAAAAGTTGCAGCCTTTCTAACCCAACGGCTACAACTGAACCCGATACTGACTTAAGCGGAACACTGTGATTACCCACGGTGTGTTACGCAATCAAACCGTCGACTCAACCAATGCCATCAGTTCTGCACTTTCCAACTACCGTCAGCCTGCCGGCAGGCAGTGCCGTAAACCGAATCCTCTTGGCCAGCCACCTTGGCGTTGATCGTGTATTCGCGACAAGGGCCTGTGCTTGATGTCCAGGTACGCGTCGGCACGACCGCATAAGCGTTACCTGAATCTGGATTCTGCCAGCGGGTCGGCACGCCCGTTCTGACATTTTCCAGGCTCATCACCACTTTCTGCCGATCAACTTCATCCATGGACTGACCGATAGAGCCACCCACCGCAGTACCGATCAGCGTACCAGCAATGATCGCGGCCGTACGGCCTCGTCCATCGCCGACTTGAGAGCCCAGCACACCACCCAGCAGCCCGCCAATCACCGTTCCCGTCTGCTCATGTTGGCCCTGCCCGGCACAGCTCAGCAGCAGGCCCAACAATAGGCTCAACAACAGGAAAATCGATACTTGCCTGGTGTTTCTCATTCGATTGCTGTTGCTCACGTCATTAAGGATCGCAGCGTTAATAAAATTTCCAGCACGTTTTTCAGCCATGGTATCGCCTCCTGTCACAACCGACTTTGCCATCTCAAGGATGATATCCAGCTGCCGGACCGAAACCATTAACGGCGCAACTGGTGATAGAGAAAACCCTAATCTAGACGCGAATCGACACTGTCATCTTGACTTATATCAGGCTACCCTCATCACGCTGAGTGCCAGATCAGTTGGGCCAATAAATGTACTCATCGCCTTCTTCGTACGCTTTTGAGCCATCTTTGTCGATCAGCTGTGGGCTATCGAGCACACTGGGCGACAGGGGTTCAATCTGTTCCGCGTTATGCGCCGCCAACAGACCTTCGAGCAGCGCAACCTGTTCAGGATTAGCCGCCGCCAAATTATTTTGCTCAGTGGGATCCGCCGCCAGGTTAAACAACCAGCGTTTATCAGGCTGGTCAGCGCGCACCATCTTCCAGCCTTGGTGGAGCACTGCCTGATGATGACCTTGGCGCCAAAATAAGGTCTCATGCGGGTTACCCTGCGCTTCATTGCGAATATAGGGCAACAAATTCACACCATCAAGTTTTCGATCTGCGGGAATCGCCGCGCCAGCAGCAGCGGCAAAGGTATGAAACAGGTCAACGTGATGAATGGGCGCCTGCATCTCGCTGCCTGCCGCGATCTTTGCGGGCCACTTGGCCATATAAGGCACGTGAGTCCCGCCTTCAAAGTGCGTCAACTTCCAGCCTCGATAGGGTTTATTCACATCAGCCAAACCGATATAGCCAGCACCGCCATTATCACTGGTAAACACAATCAACGTATTATCAGCAATGCCATTGCGCTCGAGGGCCTCGGTGATTTGCGCGACGCTACGGTCTAGGGAACGGATCATGCTGGCATAGACTCTTAACTTTGGGTCTTGAATATGCGCTAACGCATCATAGTCTTCGCGTTTTGCTTGCAGAGGATTGTGAATCCCCCATTGAGCAAGATACAAAAAGAACGGCTGATTACGATTGGCATCGATCACCTTCACCGCCTCATCAGTATAGTAATCCGTCAGGTAACCATCGGGTTCAAACTTCGGCCCACCGTTAAACTGCGCGCTATACTCCCCGAAAGCCCAGACCATCTTATCGATTTGATCATCCACTTTGGCATTAACAACCCGTGGATCATCTTCTGGCAGATATAGCACACCACTCATATAGAGACTGTCATCAAAGCCTTGATCTTCCGGTCGCATGCCATTAGTCGCTCCTAAATGCCATTTGCCGATATGCGCGGTGTAGTAACCCGCATCTTTCAATGTCTCAGCGATGGTGATTTCTTCAGTGGGGACGCCCTGCTCCTGCATACTCGGCAACTCTGCGGCGGCGACCATATCAATATCAAGCGGCAACACCGACGGATTAATATCATCCATCCATTGAAAGATACGTGGACCCACTTTGGGAATCGGCGTGAACTCGAAACCGAAGCGGGTTGAATATCGGCCTGTGAGCAACGATGCGCGGGACGGCGCACAAACGGCGTTAGCAGCATAGCCATTGTCGAAGGTCACACCTTGCCTGGCCAGGGCATCGATGTTCGGCGTTTGCAGGCTCCCATCAGCGGCACCACCGTTGTATAGTGAGATGTCGTTAAAACCCATGTCATCCACCAGAATCAGAATGATGTTGGGCTGCCGCTCGCTAGCCGGCAGCGCTGTGCTAGCGGGACCCTGGGCCCATTTTGTCGGGATATTAGGTAAAACAGGATTCATCAGAAGCGTCAACTTAGGTGCACCCCAAACGAGGATGTCAACGCGGTTCTGCCAACCAAAATAACCGGTGACCAGCAAGATGACGACAACGATCCCAAATTTCTTCATGATGACTTCCTATCTATAGACAACAGCAGCACCCTGCTGATTAATGCAAAACGTTAATCTCGTTGCTGCCGTAGTTCAACGGCATCAAACCATCGCCAAGGGTGCTGCTCGAGGCACCAAGACCCCAAACCGCCAGATCAGACGGCCGCCAACTGAGCGGCAGATACGCCGTTAAAAATAATATATCAGAACTTACTGCCGGGAGTTGATTACTTGCATCGAATTTCCCCATACAATAGCGCGGCTTTTTAGATTAACCCGTTAAAAGGAGCAGAATATGTCGAAAGGTCAAGACGCTAAAAAAATGGTCAAGAAAAAATCTGATAAAACGCTGAAGGAAAAACGCGAGGCCAAGAAAGAGAAAAAATCCAACCGCAAAGATATTTAAGCGTTCCAATAGCGCTTTCCAGTTGCGCGCCTATGGCGCCAACTGGATTTTTTCACGCCCTCCTCCAGAAGGAATTTACATGGCCAGTCGCTCTCCAACTTCTCTGCAATCTATGGGTATCATCCTGGCGTTGATCGGACTCGGCCTCGAATACTGGGCTTATCAACTATCAAGCTCCTTGAGCGCACAGATCTCAAACGTTGTGACTGGCTCCGACACCGATGAAGTCATCATGTGCTATATCGGCGGTGCCGTAAGCTTCGTTCTGGGTATCTACCTCATCACCAGAAAATAACTGCACCTATTTAACGTGCGCTCATACCACCATCGGCCATATAAACGCTGCCCGTGAGGAAACTACTTTCGTCACTGGCGAGCAGCACCAATAATCCCGACATATCCTCAAAATTTGCGTAGCGCCCCATCGGTATGGAATTGGCGACATAGGCAGCCCGCATTTCATCTTCGTGCCCCGGGCTAAGACCTTCCTCGATAGATCGGATCATGCGGCCTACCATCGGCGCGGGGTTGATGGTATTGACCCGCACCCCGGCCGCAGCACCCTCCATCGCAGCACTACGCATCAGACCTATTACCGCATGCTTGCTGATGGAATAAGGTGCAACACCGTTACCACCGGTGACACCGGCAATAGAAGACAAAATAATGATGCTGCCGCCACCCCGACGGGCGATGGCAGGCATCGCGTACTTGATACCCAGAAATGGACCGCGCACATTAACCCGCATCACCCGATCAAAATCTTCAGCCAACTGCGTGGCGATCGGGCCCATTTTACCTTCAATGCCCGCATTCGCGACGAACACATCAACGCCACCGAATGCCGCTTCGGCGTCCTTGATAATGCGTGCATTGTCCGCCTCTTCGCCAACATCGGCCACACACAAAGCGATGCGCTCGCCCCCCAGACTGGCCGATGTTGCCGCCAACGCGGCGCCGTCCAAGTCAGCCAGTAACACACTGGCACCCTCCGCCAGGAATCGACGAGCCATGGTTGAGCCTAGTTCTCCGGCCCCACCGGTAATAACGATCACCTTATCTTTCAGTCGCATACTCAACCCTCTATTGTCATTTTCAGGCATGAATAAAACACACTTGTAGCCGATCACCAATCATTCATTTGAGATAGTTTCTGTTCGAAATATCCGCTGACAAGGGTGATGCCATATGTCAGCGCTACGGGGCAGTCAACTTTTGGTGATCGTGAGATTATTCTGGTCGCTATCGGAACGAACTATCATGATAGAATGCATTATTAATAGAAGCCGAAACCCCTATCGGCATTTGACATATTTTTCACTTCCCCAAGCATTGAGAGGCCCGTATTGCGCATTGCCATATTGTCACGGAACAAGAAACTCTACTCTACCCGCCGCCTGATCGAAGCTGGTGTCGCTCGCGGTCACGAAGTGCGCGTATTGGACCATCTTAAATGCTTTATGGACATCACCTCGGAAAAACCAACGCTGCACTATCGCGACGAAGAGTTCGGCGCTGATGACTTTGATGCGGTCATTCCTCGTATTGGGGCATCGGTGACGTCCTATGGCACAGCCGTTCTGCGCCAGTTTGAAATGATGGGCGTTTATAGTGTGAATGAGTCCGTGGCAATTTCCCGCTCACGAGATAAGTTACGCTCGCTGCAATTATTATCGCGTAAGAAAATCGGTATCCCCATCACCGCTTATGCCCATAACACTGACAGCACTGACGCGCTGATCAGAGAAGTCGGGGGCGCCCCCGTGGTGATTAAATTACTGGAAGGCACACAGGGTATTGGCGTAGTGCTGGCGGAAACCAAAAAAGCGGCCAGCAGTGTCATCGAGGCTTTTATGGGGTTAAACGCCAACATCCTCGTACAGGAATTTATTAAGGAATCGAAAGGCTCGGACATCCGCTGCTTCGTGGTTGGCGACAAGGTCATCGCGGCGATGGAACGCCGCGCTGCACCCGGCGAATTTCGCTCCAATCTGCATCGCGGCGGTACAGCGCAACTGGTTAAACTCAGCGCCGCTGAGCGGCGTACCGCCGTCAAAGCGGCCGCCACCATGGGACTTAATATGTGCGGCGTGGATATTCTGCGCTCGGATCGCGGCCCCTTGATCATGGAAGTAAATTCGTCCCCCGGCCTCGAAGGCATCGAGACGGCTACCAGCAAAGATATCGCTGGCATGGTGTTTGAATTTATCGAGAAGAACGCCGGCAAGCACAAGAACAAAACCAAGGGTAAAGGCTAGTCACTACAGGTATTTTGCCGAAGTGCAATAGGTTATCAAAAACGGCGAACACGTATTGGCCGGCAGGTTTTTCGCGCAGTACCCGCCGGAAGACTAACCAAACACCGACCAGTTGCCTGCTGTCAAATCTAGCCGCTCAAATCTTATCCTTATGCCACAGCACAAACACCAATAACGGCAAGTACACCATCAGCGTAAATATATAGGGATATTCCGGCTGAATGGAATACAAAATCGTGCCCAGAATCGGCCCGATGGTAAAACCTAAGGGACCACAGGAGCCCGCGACACCGGCAACAGCACCCTGCTCTTCCGGTCCAACTGCCAAGGATGCGCCCGCCATAAAGCCTGGTCCAGCCAGACCCATACCTAAACCCAACAGCGTCATGGCCACTAACAACAGAATTCTAGATTCTGCAGTCGCCATAATAATAAACGCCAAGATCAGCAACGGCATGGCGATACGCAACAAATTGAAAGGTCGAATATCCAGATGTTGAACCAGAACCGCTTGCGAAAACAGCGATGCGGCAGCTGAGAGCATCATACCCAAACCAAAGGTTCGAGCCGTTTGAACCGCAGTCAAAGACAGCACATCCTGAAACCGAAACGCCATGGTTTGCTGAACGATCGCAAAGCCCATAAACATCAACACTCCGACAATCATGAAGGGCATGATGCGGGGATCTGTGCGCTTCATCTTCGCCTGCTTACGGGTAAACACTTGGCGCGGCACATCGGGCAAGTAAATCAGCACGATCACGGCCGTCACCAACGTAATGCCGGCAGAAAACCAGAGCGGAGTCAGTAGCGTGAAGATGGCTAGACCACCGCCTAATGCCGGCCCCAGAATCGCGCCCAAATTATTCGCCGCACCCACAGCGCCCATACCTTTAGTTCGGGTTGCGATGTCAGTGATATCTGCCATATAGGCACTCGCCGCCGGCATGGTCGCCGACATCACAGAAGCATGGGCCATGCGCGACACCACCAGAGCAACAAACGCCAGCATCGGTGGAAACAGTCCGATCATTGCCGATTTGAATACGGCGGCAAAGACCACAGTACCCAGGCTATAGCCAAACAGACCCACCAGAATAATGCGCTTGCGCCCCCAGCGATCACTGGCTCGGCCCCAGATCGGCATGCACAGAAAGACAGTCACGGACGACGCAGAAATAATCGCGCCAATTTGAATCACGCTCAACCCGATTTCTCGACCCAGGGGCGCCAGAATGGCAAACAATACCGTCTGCCCCATACCCACAGCAATCAGCGAGAACAGCAAGATGCGTTTAGCGAAGACCAGGGGAAAACCTGGCGGTTGAGTAGGCATGTATCTCGATCTCGACAATAATTAGTTTAATAGCGTGCCGTCATGACGGCCATCCGCTTCAGCTGCGTTGATCGAGGGCCAAGTAATGGTCGATTCCCTCGATCCGGTCCGTCGCATGGTGATTCACATACACCACCGTAGTATCCGTCTCAGCACAGACCTTTTCAATCAACGCCAGCACCAGTTGCCGATTCATATCATCCAGACCCAGACAGGGCTCGTCGAGGATCAACAGCGGTGGATGCTTGACCATCGCCCGAGCAATCAACAGCAGTCGCTGGTCACCAAACGAGAGTTGCTGGAAGGACGCCCCAGCGCGCTGGCTCATCCCTAACAATCCGAGCCACTGACGCGCAATCTCTTGCTGACGATCTGATGCAGTCTGGTATAAACCGATACTATCGTAAAAACCGGAGAGTATCACATTCAGAACGCTGACGCTGACGCGATAATCCCATTGCAAACCCGACGATACATAGCCGATATGCTGCTTGATATCCCAGATACTTTCTCCCTGGCCACGCTGATAACCGAACACGAAAATATCATTGTTGTAGCACTGCGGGTTATCACCGGTAATCAGGTTCAGCAAACAGGTTTTACCACTGCCATTGGGACCTGACAATTGCCAGTGTTGACCAGGCTCAATGCGCCAGTTGAGATGCTCAAAGACAAGGTTATCACCATAGGCGATCCGCGCGTTGCGAATCTCTACCAGCGGCTGGTCTGGCGCCAGCGCCGCCACATTAACATCAGTTTCCATCTCGGGTATTCGAATGTCACTGGTTTGCAGATGCAGCAGTTGCGCCAGTTGGGCCACTGCCGGCGGATCATTGGCCGCTATCTGCTGGACCAGCGCCCCCTGATGTAACAACGCCATATGCGTGACGAAGTCCGGGATCTCATCAAAGCGATTCAAAATCAACAATAAAGCCGTCGACCTATTCTGCTCCACCAGGCACTCTCGCAAAATCTCCACAGCTCGAACATCCAGACCTTCGAAGGGCTCATCAAGAATTAATAGTTCCGGATGACTGGCTAGCGCCTGGACCAGCATCAACTTACGGGTTTCGCCGGTCGATAAATGCCGAAAACTCCGCGTCAACAACGGCGTCAAATTGAACCGCTGAACGAGTTTAGCCAACAGCGCAGGATCGACACAGGACTCCTCAAGCATCTCTTCCACGAGCGTGCCGGCAAACACGACATCAGTGATATCGCTGTCGTCCTTATCACGCTCTGCCTGAATGAGTTTCGCCTGGGCTTCCAGAGAAACAATGCTGACTCGGCCGGGCAAGCCCGTTAGCGAGCCAGATTGAATCTCACCCTCGCCAGCCAACAAAGCCCCTAAAGCAGACTTCCCCGAGCCGTTAGCGCCGAGAATCACCCAACACTGGCCTGGCTCTATGTTCCAGGTGATCGCATCCAGCGAAAAATCAGCATTGAATTTCGCCGTACACTGTTGCACGCAAATGGTATCCATCAAGTGTCGCGACCTGGCGTTCCCGCTAGACTATTTTTTTCATGGCGCTCATATAGCCGCGCAAGGTCTGGCCGATAATCTCAACACTATGGCTACGAAGCGCAGCATTAACTTCGATAAGGCGTTGATTATCAACACCCGTATCCTGGAGACTCAACCCATGACCGATGACATCCGTATTCATCCCTGCCATAAAATCCGCCAACAGGGGCAAGCAAGCGTGATTGTAAAGGTAGCAACCGTATTCAGCCGTATCGGAAATAGTACTGTTCATCTCAAACAATTTTTTGCGGGCGATGGTATTGGCTATCAGTGGCGTCTCATGCAGAGATTCATAGTAAGCCGACTCAGCCTTGATACCAGCAGCAGTCATGGTTTCATAAGCCAGCTCAACACCGGCCTTAACCATCGCGACCATCAGAATGCCGTGATCAAAATATTCCTGCTCTTTGATTTCTTCGTCAGTATTGGTCGCATTCTCGAATGCCGACTCGCCGGTCTCTTTACGCCAGCCCAACAAACTAACATCATCATTGGCCCAGTCCTGCATCATGCCCGATGAAAAGGCGCCGCTCATGATGTCGTCCATGTGTTTGTGGTACAAAGGCCGCATAATATCTTTGAGCTCAGCAGCGAGATCAAAAGCCTTGATCTTTGCCGGGTTTGACAAGCGATCCAGCATGTTTGTGACGCCACCATACTTGAGCGCTTCAGTCACCGTTTCCCAACCATACTGTACCAATTTAGACGCATAACCCGGCGCTATGCCCTGGGCAACCATCTTATCGAAGCACAACAGTGAACCCGTTTGGAGCATGCCACACAGAATGGTTTGCTCGCCCATCAGGTCAGACTTGACCTCAGCAATAAAGGAAGACATTAAGACACCGGCCTTATGACCTCCGGTACCGGCAGCATAGGCCTTCGCTATAGCCAGACCTTGTCCCTGAGGGTCGTTCTTCTCATGCACCGCGATCAGCGTCGGCACACCAAATCCCCGTTTGTATTCCTCACGTACTTCCGTGCCCGGACATTTGGGCGCTACCATGATCACCGTAATGTCATCCCGAATCTGCATACCTTCTTCGACAATATTGAAGCCGTGCGAATACGCAAGGCACGCATTCTTCTTCATCAGAGGCACAACCTCTGTTACCACGGCTGTATGTTGTTTGTCTGGCGTCAGGTTAAGAACTAAATCTGCCGTCGGAATCAGTTCCGCATAGGTACCCACTGTAAAGCCGTTGTCTGTGGCGTTCTTCCAGGATTGTCGTTGCTCTTTGATAGCCGAATCACGCAAGGTGTAAGACACATCAAGGCCGCTGTCCCGCAAATTCAAGCCCTGATTGAGTCCCTGTGAACCACAACCTATGACCACCAGTTTTTTGCCCTTCAGGACACTCACCCCGTCACTGAAGGCAGCAGGATCCATAAATTCACATTTACCCAGTTGGGCGAGCTGCTCACGCAGCGACAAAGTATTGAAATAGTTAGCCATGGCAGAAGTATCCTTTTGTGTATTCAAGGGGCAGTCAAGGGTTGAAATGGTGTCTGCAGGGAACTTCACTGCGGACATTACCCATAAAGGCCGCTACTGTAGAGCAATTACAACCTTGCGTAAAATGAACATTTCGGGACATGATATTGCAATTACCACAACATACTTGCCGTTGAGCGCCAACAATACGCCGGCGGCCTCGACTCAGCGGGGCCTGGTTAGACGTGGCCTGGTCTGACGTTGCCTGTTCCGTGGAGGTTAGTTACTCTTAAGCCTACCCAATACGGCAATGGCGCTTCATCACAAGGCCGTGAAGGCGCCAGCAACCGTCATTGTTGAGCATGGCCATCAATACACTTAATTCATCAGGAGTTAACCATGAGCGAAGCCAGGGATACCACTGAACAATCCAACCCCTATGATCTGCCACTGGATGAATTCGATCTGCTCCGGCCAGATTTATTCGAAAACGACAATCACGTAGGCTACTTCGAGCGCCTGCGCAAAGAAGACCCCGTGCACTTGCAGACTGATCACGCCGAAGCCGGATCCTTCTGGAACGTAACGCGTTATAAGGACATCATGGAAGTCGACACCAACCATGATCTCTACTCCTCGTCGGGCTCCATCGTCGCGACCGACCAAGATGAAGATTTCGCCTTACCCATGTTTATCGCCATGGATCCACCCAAGCATGATCAGCAACGGCGAGAAGTCAGCCCCGTGGTGGCACCCCGAAACTTGGCATTGATGGAAGATGAAATTCGCGGTCGAGTAGTGGCTATTCTTGATAGCCTGCCCCGCAATGAAGAGTTCAACTGGGTTGACCAGGTGTCTATCGAACTGACCACTCAGATGCTGGCGACGCTGTTCGATTTTCCTTTTGAAGATCGACGTAAATTGACCCGTTGGTCAGACGTTGCCACCGCCGATGTGGAAACCGGCATCATCGTTGAAAGCGAGGATCAGCGCCGAGCAGAACTGTATGAATGCCTGGAGTACTTCACCGGTCTGTGGAACCAGCGAGTTAACGAGCCGCCGCGCGGCGACCTGATTTCCATGCTGGCTCACGGTGAATCGACCCGCAACATGGATCCTATGGAATACCTGGGCAACCTGGTTTTGCTGATTGTCGGTGGTAATGATACGACCCGAAACTCCATTACCGGTGGTGTTTGGTTCCTGAATCAGAATCCTGGCGAATATCAAAAATTGCGCGACAATAGCAACTTGATTACCAGCCTGGTTCCAGAAATCATCCGCTATCAGACCCCCCTGGCCTATATGCGCAGGACTGCCCTGCAGGACTCTATCTTAGGCGGCAAGCAGATCAGAGAAGGTGAGAAACTCTTGATGTGGTATGTGTCAGGTAACCGTGACAGTGAGGTCATCGAGCGTGCTGACGACTTCATCATTGATCGCGCCCATCCTCGACAACATTTATCCTTTGGTTTCGGCATCCATCGCTGCATGGGGAATCGTCTGGCGGAAATGCAATTGAAAATTCTCTGGGAAGAAATCGGCAAACGCTTCAAGGCGATCGAAGCCGTTGGGGCACCCACCTGGGTGCAGTCATCCTTCGTCAAGGGTTACTCAGATCTACCGGTCATTCTCCGCGAAAAGTAGCACTTCATGCTCAGCCATCAGGGTCTCGAATGAGACCCTGATGGCGCCAGCGCTCAAAACCTCATAGCTTACGAACTCGCACTTGCATTTTTGTGAACGGGTCGAGCGTTTAGCCGACACAGATCAATAACAATGTCGACATGGCATCGACACAACAATCAACTTTCCGCATCTTTTTCTGGCTCAGCCTGACGTTACTCTGCGCCCATGGCCAGCAGGCGGGCACCAAGAACAACGCCGATGCATGGCCTGACATCGACCACCGGCTTAGCCTTGGGTCACCAACTAGCCTGCAGTCAACTGTTCCGCGCAACCAGGCTTGCCAATTCAGATGGCAACCCCATTGTTCCGCCACCGGCGGCGCTCTGCCACCTTGTGCGCCTTTAGGATCGCCGGCCGCAGCCGCTTTAGATAATGCCTGTATAACCGCCTATTCCAGCAGCGCTAATGCCCCTGATCCACAAGCTATCTTTGCCCAGCTGAATCCCATTGATGCCGCGCTAGACATGCGGGCTCTGTCAGTCACTGCGAACTCGGCACAATTCGACAGCGACGCAACAGTCAAATTCGACCCGGCACTCGGTTGGCGCGCAGCGCATGGATCCCTGATGCCCTTCAGTACAGCGACACTGGCGCGCTGGCACGCCGACAGATGGATCAATGCAAGTGATCTTCAGTACGACTCTCATCAGGACGATACCGTCAGATATTTTTGATCATGCTAACGCGATTAATCAACCGAGCCCCAGACAGGAACCGATTCGCCATGAGACGCAGCGCTAACACAAATGAACCACTGGAGAACCGCAGCAATATGGGCTTACCCATCAGCCCTATCAACGAGCCTGTATATCGGTGAGTCTCAAAGACAATCCGGACAATCGCTTAACCCGTTCGAAAACCAACTGAGGACCGTCAAAATGGAAGTTTGGAATCAACGCCTATTTCTACTGATTTTTTTAGTGCTAGGTGTCGCTCATGTTTTAGCCGACTAGCCTAAAACAGATCTCAATTCGCCGCACCAGCGCAGTCAATTTCAGCCTGAACTTGCGCCGAACGCTGAATGTCCGGCTATATCTCTGGCGTCTCTGGCGCCATTGCTCGCACTGAGGCGATCGAGGCCGTTATAGGTTTGGGGCGCTATTTATGCAGCTGTTTATGCAGTTATCTAGACACTTAATCTAGAAACTGATCTGGCGCGCCGCATAGGCCATTCTCTGCCCCGAGGGCTGCAGATTTGCTCCTCGACCCAGGACTCGTGCGAAAGCTCCCTACGACTGCAAAGTTGTGTACACTGGCGCCACTATCCATGAGAAAACTGGCGATGAAACGAAATATTCTGCTAATCACTACGGACCAGATGCGCTTCGACGCCTTAGGCTGTAACGGTGGACTGGTCGCCAAAACACCAGTGATCGATAAGTTGGCTCGCGAGGGTATTAATTACCAGCGCGCCCATAACCAGAACGTCGTTTGCATGCCAGCCCGGGCAACCATCATGACAGGCCAATATGTATCGACCCATGGCGTCTGGATGAACGGCGTGGCACTACCCGAAGAGACGCCCACCATCGCCCACTGGCTGCAGGATCACGGTTATCAGACGGCGCTATTGGGCAAAGCTCACTTTGAACCCTGGCTCGGCGACCCCGCGATCTTCTTTGAAAACCGCATGGCCAACGAACACAACACCGGGCCCCACCGAGGCTTCGATCATATGGAACTGGCGAACCACTTCTTTGAAGGTCACAGCCACTATGACCGCTTCATGACCCAGGAACATCCCGACCTCAAAGAAAAATTCTATCCGATGGTCACTGCCCGCGGGCAGAACACCATCGGCGCCGGTGATACCCAAGGGATTCAGGTCTGGCCCAGCGATATCCCCAAGGCGTTGTATCACACAGATTGGGTCGCCGACCGCACCCTTGACTGGCTTGATCAACGTCAGGATCAAGATCCCTGGTTCTGTTGGATGAGTTTCCCAGACCCACACCATCCCTGGGATCCGCCGGCCTCAGAAACCCACAGAGTGAACTGGCGTGATGTGCCGTTACCTTCGCTGTACAGCGAAGACAAGGCAGAGATGCAAGCCCTGCTCGCCACTAAACCAAAGCACTGGCAGGGTTATTATGACGGCACTGTCTGGAGCAATCTGGAATCACCTCGAGACTTCATACCGAGAGACATGACCCCAGACCAGGTGCGGGAAATCAACGCCATGAACCATATCGAGAACGAATTGATTGATGATGCCTGTGGTCGGGTTATCGACTGGCTCAAAGCCAAGGGATGGTATGACAACACCGACATTATCTTTACCACCGATCACGGCGAATTCCAGGGTGACTTTGGTCTGTTGTTTAAAGGGCCTTACCATGTTGACGCCTTAATGCGCTTGCCCATGATCTGGCGCCCGGCGACCCGTACCGAAACCCCAGCCGCCAGGGTTACTCTGCCCGTTGGGCATCTCGACCTGGCATCAACCTTTTGTGAAATCGCCGGTATCGAATCACCGCCTTGGGTGCAGGGTCAGGTCTTGCCCCAAAATGACGCGCATGCCGAGGCGCAACAGCGTGAGGACGTCATTACCGAGTGGGATTCGGAACACGGCGAAGTCAGCCTCCACATGAAGTCGATTTACCATAAAGCCGGCTGGCTTTGTACTGTCTATGAAAAGAGCAGTCTCTATGCTGGCACCGAAGGCGAGCTATACGACATGACGGCAGATCCGGAGCAGCGCGTGAATCTGTGGGACGACCCCCAGCATAAAGCTACTCGCGATGAATTGATCAGCGATCTATATGAAAAACTACCCCGCCCACGCGAACCCAAACTACCTCGCCAGGCGCCGGTCTAAGGCAGGTTTACGGCAAGCAGCGCAGTCTCTCATAGAGCAAGCCAACAACCTGCCTCGACGACGGCCTGGGCGACCGTCAGTCGTCGTTGGTGTCCCTGGCAGCGTGTCTCCCGCTTTGGCTTTCCTGACGTTCCTAACGTTCTTAATCAGACGGCGTTGCTAAGAACCATCACCATCTCTATCGCGAGTTCGCGCGATAATATCGAAGATCACCCCGGATACCGGCGAGAAGCGCGTCACCCTGAAGGCCAGACCGTGATAACTCATCGGCTTGACCAAACGCACCTCTTCAATATGACGCAGAAACAGCAGACCGACAGTCAAGCGAGTGAATGCCGAAAACAGAAATACGCCATAAAATACCGAACCCCAACTGAAGGCAATATCCACCGAAAAGAGGCTTGTCGCTATACTGGTGGGTAAAATCAATGCCAGCGCACTACCCGCCGACGCGCCAATAAACACCGCGACACTACTGAAAAAATTGTGTAACGCCATCATCCCCGCCCGGCGATGTCCCGGTGTCAGGTCAAATAGAAAGTTAGAACTACTCAGAGAGTACCCTGACCAGACCAAGCCACTGACCATCTGCACCAGCAACAGATAATAGAAGTCCGATGACAACACCCACAGAACAGGAATGACCGGGATCGTATAACCCGTCAGGCGCAAGATAATGCGATTGCCGAACAGGTCTCCGAGTCGCCCCCAGCGGTTCAGCACCAGAAACTGCATCAACACCGACGCGGCGGTATTCAGCGTCAGTTCGAGATAACTAAAATGCAGATCCCGTAATAAATAGACCACCATGAAGGGGCCTGAAATGGCGACGGCGAACTGCATCGAGGCAAAGAACAAAGAAAAACGTAAAAAATTTGGGTGTTGACGCAAAAAAGCCAGGCCCGGCAACCCATCACGTTCTTCTCGTGGCGCACTCTTGTGCACCTGAGGTGGGTCATACAGACGACTTAATTGATAACAGGAATAGGTCCGCGCCAACATGCCGATCGCAAAAATCAGCAAAAAACCATACAGGGTGTAATCCATCGAATCGAACAACTGGAGGATAGTGCCCGCTAGCAGCAAAGCTGTGAACGACGCGACGCTCGACAAACGTGTTCGACGTGCAAAAAATCGACCGCGAACGTTTTCCGGCACCAGCGCCCCCATCAAACTACCCCATAAAGGCGCGCCCAGATTTGGCCCGACAAAATACAGGACGACACTAAGTAGCAATAACGAAAAGGCCCAATCGGGAAACAGGCTTGGCAAAGCAGCGATTAACAACAGACCCAGAATCTGCACCAAGGCGCCGAACACAATGATGCCCTTGCGCACGCCCATCGCCTGGCCAACAACCACCGCCAGCATCTGTGCGAAGGACGCTAATAGCGGTGGCAAGGCTGCGAGCATGCCAACCTGCTGAGTTGTCGCCTTGAGAAACACCGCATAAGCAGAAAAATAACTCTCACCGACGCCAGCCATGATCGAGAAAGCCACACCATCTTTGATGGAATGGTTCAGCGACTTTTCAATAACAGGGTCCTTCGAAAACGGTTTGTTCAAGGGTCGATCTCAGCGGGTGATCAAAGGCGCCGACTGACGGCAGCGCGATGCGAAAGCCAACCCTATTATAGAGTAGATCCGTAGATATCTGACAAACAAATCTACACATACTTTGCCCAACACCTGGCGATTAACGATAAATTTGACCAACAGCGCCGCACTTTCTGGCATACTGTCGAAGCTAATTTGCCCCAAGTTAAAACCCCGTCAATCCGTCAAATCAGAGCCTACCCATTGAGCGAAAAAGAAAAATTGGAATCCCACTACCAATCTGCCGCCGAAGTCTGGCAAGTAGGGTGTACCGGCGCGGTACTCGAAGCCATTAACCGGCCCAAATTCATCGCGATGGCGCGCAGTCGCTTCCATACGTTTCAGCTCTCCATTAGCCATTCTCAGACTATCGGTGATGGCGTTAAAGTAGACGCCTTAGTCCGCGGCCTGGCTATTGAGCTGCACGGGGCTCCGGGCCTGGCAGAGCAATGGTTCGACTCCGAGTTCAGTGCCGATAACTTTGGTGAGCTGGTCAATGCCAACCTCGCCCAGCTGGGCACAAGTGCCAAGTCCTGAAATTGACTACTGCGAAACTTACACAAGGTACCGTCAGCGCCGGACTGCTCAGCCTGACGCTGCCTATGATGCTGGGGATCTTTGCTAACCTCGGCGCCGCATTGTTTGAAACCTGGCTGCTCGGCGGTGTCAGCACCAATGCTCTGGCGGCCTACAGCTTTACCTTTGCTATCACTGGCGCACTGGGTTCCTTGTCCTTAGGAATATCGATCGGTCTGTCGTCAGTCCTCGCACGCACCATCGGCAGTGGCGACATGCACATGACAAGGCGCCTGGCTACCGATGGCATCAGCCTCTTGGCGCTGATCATGCTGGTCGCATCTACCATCGGTTACTTCACCATCGAACCCCTGTTTCTGTTGCTTGGCGCAGACAACGACACCCTGCCCCTGATCATCTCTTATATGCAGATCTGGTATGTCGCACTGATCTTTTTTGCCCTACCCGCCATTGGCGCAAACGCCCTGCGCGCCACTGGCGATGGCCGTATCTCCGGCTCCATTATGGTGGGCGGCGCGGCACTGCAAGCCATGCTCGACCCCATTCTGATTCTCGGCTTGTTTGGCATGCCTGCCCTAGGTCTTGAAGGCGCGGCGTGGGCTATGCTGACGTCACGAGTCATTCTGTGTTTTTTGACCTACTATGTGTTGATCTATCGAGAAAACCTGCTGGACTTTTCCAAAACCAGCGCTGAAATTGTTCTGCACTCTTGGCGCCGAATTCTGGCTGTTGGTATCCCGGCCACCGCCACGAATCTTATCGGCCCTATCTCTACGGCGATTATCGTCAGCTTGCTCGCAGGCTATGGTAAGGAAGCTGTGGCGGGCTTCGGGATTGCATCTCGGGTCGAAGCTTTGTCGGTCATCCCTCTGTTCGCCCTGTCGGCCAGCATTGGGCCATTTGTCGGGCAAAATTGGGGCGCGCAGCGATTTGATCGCGCTAACCAGGGCATGCAGATGGCATTTTCGGTCGCTATTATCTGGGGCTTGAGCGTCGCGCTATTATTCCTGTTGTTCGGCAGTCACATCGGCGGTTTGTTCGCTGATGATCCCAGTGCCGTCGCCTATGCGAGCCTGTATCTCGCTATTGTGCCACTCAGTTATGGCACCTGGGGGGTACTCATGATGGCAAGCGCGACCTTCAATTCTTTAGGCAAGCCCATCTCTTCAACAATCATGTCTGTGGTCAGAATGTTTGTCGTCTATGTGCCGCTAGCCTATGTAGGGCGACATTATTTCGATGTGGCGGGCATTTTTGCAGCGGCCTGTATCTCCAACATCCTCATGGGCGCATTGGGTTACAGCTGGAACCGCTTAACCTATGGCGATAAGGCCCGCCTCGCCAATGGTCAAGTCGAGTCACGCTAACAGCCGCAGGTCATACGGGAAATCACACTCGCAGGGCATTGGCCCGTCGCCATGTGGACCAAGCGCA
>DGOD01000385.1:0-851 GCA_002389265.1 Gammaproteobacteria bacterium UBA4475 | reverse complement strand
CACCAGACTTCAGATTCAGACCAACGAAATGGCGTGTGCTGAATAACGGGTGCAGTCGCACTGGTCACCAGATCTAACGCCAACCGCAGGGTCGTTGCCTGCATGCCGGTATCGAACGGCTTACCCATGGGGTTGCCTAATGGCAAATTATTGTGAAGATAGCGCGGCACACCGCAATGGCTGACAATATCTAACGCCGAGCCAATGATCACGGTGCAGATACCGGCTTGTTCGAGTGCCCTGGCTGTCAAACTGACAGTCTGATGACAGACCGGTCACAAGGGTATTAATATCGCAATGTCCACCTCGTCGTCGATACAGGCCTGCACCACCTTTGGCGCATCGTCGTTGATCGTATTACGTTGACTGTATTCCGTCGGTACAAAATGAAACCTGGGCGCCAGCGCGCCAATGACGCCTGCATCTGCCAACGCTGACAGTGCTTCGAGGGGAAAATAAGATCCCCGATCATCTGTATGGGTCGTCTCCTTGTCCCAGGATAGTTCATCCGTACGAAATCGGTCTGGAGCCTGGCGAATATCCCAACTGCTGGCGGTGCGAATCGGCTTTTCGATACTGCCGTCTGGCACTGCCGTCGTCACAATGGCCACCCGAGACTCTGCCAGTGGCTTATTCGGTGACTGCCAGGGTGTCTCGTCATATTGAGCCCATTGATAAGGCGCAAAATCCTGAGCTGCGTAGTAACGTTTAGTACGCTCAATATATGCTATCGGCTTTGCCATAGTCCCTCATCCTTGTCATGCTTAGCGCTGGGGCTAGCGACCCGACACCGGCATCATTCATGTCATACGCTTACCGCACTCTTCCCGCACTCTTGTCGCACTCTTGTC
>DGOD01000271.1:18963-30411 GCA_002389265.1 Gammaproteobacteria bacterium UBA4475 | reverse complement strand
TGGTTGTTGATGTTGTGGGTTGACTTTCATCGCCTGTCTTACGTTACGCTGCGCGCCTGCGATATATCCGCTGATAATGTCTTAGCTGCCATGAAATAGTGGAATGCACTCCACAGGTTGACTAAGGAGAACAGCATCAAAGAGTAGCGCAATGACTCCTGGCCATATTCTGCGCTGAACACGTCGCTGAGGATGCCGACGGCCTGAGGACCGAGGCCAAGGCCAATGATGTTCAACAAGAATAAACAGATGGCTGCGGCCACGGACCGCATCTCGGGTTTGACCAGGCTCTGGACCATGGCGAATGTTGGCGCGAGATAAAAGCCGCCGAAAAATGCCGGAACCAAGTAGATAAACATGGCGGGTAAAAATTCCGCGGTGAGAAAAAACCAGACTAAAAACGGTACCAGGCCGGCTTTGCCAATGGCGACTACCCAAGCGAACCAGCGTTCGTCCCGTCGACCTAAAACGTCAGCCAGTTTCCCGGCACTAAAGGTGCCGATGCCACCGACCACCCCGGACATCAATGCCAGAGTAAAACCCACTTCCGTTTGACTCAAACCGTGGGAGCGAACGAAGAAGGCGGGTAGCCACAGAACCATGCCATAACCAACGAAGCCGGCCAGCGAACTGCCGAAGACCACATGCCGGGTTGCTGGGGTGCGCCACATATACCGCGCCACATCCCAAAAAGGGGGTGCCTTGGCCATTGTGGTCTGTTCATCCGACTGCCCTCGAATGGGTTCTTTTAATGTGAACCTGACAAGCAAGGCGAGCAGCAGGCCGGGCAAGCCGACGGCAACGAATGTCATTCGCCAACCCCAGTGTTCGCTCATCCAGCCACCACCCAAATAGGCAATGAGTAAACCGAGATTAACCCCCAGGGCATAGATACCCATGGCAGTGCCGCGCTGTTTTAGTTCAAACATATCGGAGATCATTGAGTGCGATGGCGGACTCGAGCCAGCCTCGCCGATGCCAACGCCGATGCGCATGAGCGACAATTGTAAAAAATTCTGAGCGTAGCCGCAGGCTACGGTCATGGCGCTCCAGACCGTGATGGCGATGGTGATGATGTTACGACGATTGCTGCGGTCTGCCAGCATGGCGATGGGCATGCCGAGGGTCGCGTAGAACAAAGCGAAGGTCAGGCCGATCAGAAAGCCCATCTGGGTGTCTGATGCGCCGAGATCATTCTTGATGGGCTGCAATAAGATGCCCATGATCTGCCGGTCCACATGACTCGAGGTAAAGACCAGAACCAACACGCCCAGAGCGTACCATCGGTACCAGGGCGCGGTAGAAATGCGCTGGGTGCTTGTCGTGTCCGTGCTGTCCGTCATGGGTTGCTCGCAATGATTCAGGGTCTACTGTAGTGTGAAAACGAGTGCCAGATCAGCATTCAAAAAATACTATTTACCGCGATCTGGCAGTCAGTTGGCATCAATTGGCCTTCAATTTCTGCATGATCTCCTGCTGATGATTGGCGTCTTTGGCGGCGAAATTTGCGGTGGTGCGATCCACAACATCACCGAAGCGCTGTTTGAATAGATCCACAGCCACGTCAGTCTCGCCCACCAGCGCAAATTGATCGAGGATTTCATCGGTAATGAGGGCGCCCATGGCATCCCATTGACCGACTTTTGATAGGCGATTAAGTTCGAGTTGCAGGTCGCCCCAACCGTGTACGGCAAGCACCGGTTTGTATGCCGGCGTTGATCCATAGAAGGCGATCTGTTTGCAGACAGCTGCTTTGGTTGCGTTAAATTCTTCCTCAGTGCGACCGGTGACGACGAAGCCGGGGTAAGATATTTCAAAATTTTCACGACTTCGGCCCGAGGCAGTCAGGCCCTTTTCCAGGGCGGGTAACGTCACCTCGCGCAGATATTTCTCCGTCGTGAAGGCGTGCAGAATAACCCCATCGGCCACTTCTCCGGCGACCTGTGTCATCAGTGGACCCACTGCCGCAAGAATGACTCGTGGCGCCCCATAGGTATTGTCAGTCGGCGTGAACATCGGGGTCATCAGGCTGTGGGTGTAATAGTCGCCGCGGAAATTCAAGGGTTCGCCCTCGTACCAGCAAGACCAGATAGCCCGCATCGCCAGGATAAACTCACGCATCCGTTTAGCTGGGTCAGACCAGGGCATGCTGAAACGTTTGGTAATGTGGGGCTGAATCTGGGAGCCCAGTCCCATCACGAACCGACCCTTGGACAGGCTGTTCAGGTCGTGACCGATATTGGCGAGTAACATCGGGGTTCTGGAAAAGGCCACCGCGATAGAAGTAACCAGTTCAATCTGCGTGGTGCTCTGCGCTGCCAGCAGTAATGGAAAGAAAGGATCGTGCGCCATCTCGGCAGTAATAGCGCCATCGTAGCCGGCCGCTTCAAGTTTTGCTGCGCTGGCGGGTGCATCTGCCAGTTTACCCATGAGTCCGCTGTCTAATTTCATCTGTGAGGTTCCATTCTAGTAAAACTTGAAAATAGCACTGTTTGCCGGTGGCTACCAACAGCTTGTTGTCAGCGTCGGCGATCAGTCTTGCGTTGAACCTGTAAAGGCGGCATTCTTGCGAGCAATTATCTCGTCATGGTGCTGGTGCAATATGCTCGACAATAAAACAGTGATCGAGGTCTTTACCGACTTCGTTTGACCCTGGTGTTATCTCAGTACAGTTAGTATTGAACGCCTGCAAACAGAAGAAAATGTTGAAATCCGCTGGGTTTACTTCCCCTTGCACCCCGAAACTCCGTTGGAAGGGCGCTTGTTGAGTGATCTGTTCAAAGGTCGGGAATCTCAGGTGGCGGATTTCCAACGCCAGATGACCCAGCTGACAGCAGAGCAGGGGTTACCCTATGGCCATCGCGACAAGACCTTCAATTCGCGCCTGGCGCAAGAGATGGCAAGCTGGGCAGATACTCAGCCTGATGGCGCACGATTCCATGCCGTACTTTACCGGGCTTATTTCGTTGATAACTTGAATATCGGCGACAGTGAAGTATTGGTGACCTTGGCCGCCGAGGCCGGCCTGGATGTGGCACAGGCCAGACGCGTGATGACTGAGCGCCTTTTTTCAGCGCACGTGGACGCTGATTGGCAGAGAGCCCGGCCCGAAGGGATTACCGGTGTACCGACCTTTGTCAGCGCGGGCTTAGCCGTTGTTGGCTGTCAGCCATATGAAATGTTGTTGCGGTTTGTGACCCACTTGCGTGGTCTTGAGAGCGCAGAGTGACGCATTGATTCTGTTGCACCGGTCGATAATAAAGCGACGGATACTGTTTGGGTCATAGGCAGGCGGGTGCTAGCACCAAGTCAGTACGCCGTGAGTTGGGTTACCAGTATTTTCGCGGCGTTTCATGGTAAGGCGTTTTTTGACGACAGCGAAGCGTCGACCTATGGAATCAATATTCACTTTCATTTGTTAACATGGGACGCTTCACCTCGATGAGTTAACCCATGTCCACTTCAAAATTTGATCCTGCTAGCGTTCCCTTGCGATCTGCAGCGACTGTGCTGCTAATCGATGATCGACCAGATTTGCAAGTCTTTATGATGAAGCGTAACGTCAATACGGCGTTTGCTGGCGGCATGTGGGTTTTCCCCGGTGGTTCTGTAGATCTTGGAGATACTGCGGAGAATTATGGCGATTACTGTGTGCATCGATCTGAGGCGCAAGCTTGCGAAGCGCTGGGGCTAGATCGAGGCGGTCTTGCATTTTATGTTGCAGCGATTCGCGAGGCGTTCGAAGAGGCGGGTATATTGCTGGCCTTGCATCGAGGTGATCACTCACTATTACAGCTTGATTCGCCCGCTACCATTCAGCGGTTTGAGGCCCATCGGGACGGTGTGAATGCGGCTAGTCTCGACTTTCTAGAGGTCTTGAATCGTGAATCTCTGATCCTGGACGCCGCCACTATGCACTATGTGGCGCGCTGGATCACGCCCGTTGGGCCGCCGCGTCGATTTGATACTCGATTTTTTGTCGCCCGGATGCCCACCTGGCAACAGCCGATTCATGATGACCACGAGTTGGTGCATTCCAGTTGGATGGCGCCGGCGGAAATTTTGGCCTTGGCTGAGCGCAAGGAAATCAGCCTAATGCCGCCGACGATGCGCATGGTGGAATGTTTGGCGCAGTTTGCTTCGACGGCAGCGGTGATGGCGTCCGCAGAGGCAAATTTACCGGATATCAGAGTGCCCATGAATGGTCTCGCTGCCGTGGACCCGTCGATGGCTGGCGCTGCGTCGATCAATCAAGCCGAACCTGGTTGGGTACGGCTAAGGCCATTGAGTTCAGAGTCTTAACGACTGGGCTTGAATCTCGCGAATAGACCGCCAACGCCGCGAACTAGCCAGCGTGGCTGATGCTTTGCCCAGGTCACGGCAGCTTGGTTGGCGACGCCTGGAATCCGAATGACGTCGCCTGCCATCAGGGCTTGATAACCTTCCCTGGCGACATCTTCGGTGCTCGACATCATAAAGGGGGGCACATCTTGGGCCATCAAGTCGTTCACCAGTTCCGTCCGAGTGAGGCCTGGGCACAAGGCGCTGACTGTCACGCCAGTGCCGCGTAGTTCCTCAGACAAGGACTCAGTGAGTGATAACACGAAGGCCTTGCTCGCCGCGTATACCGCCATTGATGGCACCGGTTGAAATGCCGCGACCGACGCCACATTGAGAATTCTGCCGCTGCCACGTTGAATCATGGGCTGACTGTAATGCTGAGTGAGGCGGGCAAGGGCGCTAATGTTCAGGCCAATGAGTTGATCGATTTGGGCCATGGCGGTGTCGTGAAAACTGCCGCTGTGGGCGACGCCGGCGTTGTTGACCAGCACATCGATGTTTTTGCCGAGCAATTCAACAGCCGCAATTAGCTTTGCTGGTCCCGTATCAGTCGCCAGGTCGCTGATGACGATATCGACAGCGACCTGAGTGCCAAGCTCTGCTGCCAGTGCCTCAAGCCGGTCGCCGCGGCGCGCGGTAATCACCAGATCGTATTGATGGCTGGCGAATTCTCGTGCCAGCGCCTCGCCAATACCTGATGAGGCGCCGGTGATCAGTGCCGTACCCTTACTCATGGTCTTTACCTGATTGCGTGGGTTTGGACTTGGTTGAATCTTCAGTGGCGCTGCCCATCATCTTCTGTAGCCATTGCTGGTAGGCTGCCATTGGCTGCATGGCGGTAGCGATGAGATCGCTATACTGACTGCCGCCAGATTCCTTCAGGTAGGCCTGGGCGTTCTGCAGAATTTGTTCCTGAAGCTTGTCGACATTCGGCAGGCCAATGAAGCGGCGTAATTCTTCCGGTGTGATGTCCACGTCAACGGTAATCTTCATAGAGTTTTCCTGTGGCTGAAGGGCTGATCTAGTCTGGGACTATCCTATCCCAAAACGAGAGGAGGGCGTAAACGCCCTCCAATTTTGCTCGCTGAACTAATGTTGACAGGGCTGCGCTAAGTCTGCGGGAAGCCTGTCAAATTCAGATTTACGCGGCTTCAGTAGTGAAGACTTTGCGAACCGCTGTGCCAGTCTCTTCAACGGCAGATTTTAAGATGCCTGCCTGTGACTGTGTCGATGCTTTGATGCCACTCCAGAGTGTCGCGCCATATTCGCGCTGTAATTCCATCAAGCTCGTGACGTCACGAACTTCTGGCAGACGCTGACCGAAGGTCATGTTCAGCTCAAAGTACTTTTGGATATTTTCTTGTTGCGTGCGAATCATTTCCTGCATCGCATTTTGGTTGATTTCGAACAGGGTGCGGCCGAAGTCAGCTTGTTTTTGAATGATGTTCATTGGATTTCCTCGGTTAGTAAAGTGGTCAATGTATTGTGTTGGTGGATATCGTTGATCTGGCGCACCGGTGGTGCATCGCAGCATTATATATTGCAACGCACCAAAAGCAAGCTCTTTTTAACTTAGCGACTAAGCGGCAGTCACGCTTTTGCATGCGGGGCAGAGAATGCCCGGGACCGGAGGGGTCCAGTCCCGGGGTTCACTATGGCGAGGGGACACCATCTAACACTGGGTCAATATTCTTCTTTATGGCGCGCTAGGAGCCACGTCTGCCGTTGACGATTTGGTGGCCGCTTTGGCTTTAGCCTTAGCTTTGACTTTAGCCTTAGGCTTAGCCGACGTTGCAGTCTTGGCTGTTGGTTTGATTTTCGCACTGTCCGCTTGCGCGCTATCGGGAGTGAAGGCCTGCTTGAGTGCAGCGCGGGTATCTTCGATGGCGGTGCGCAACAACTCATTTTGATGTTCAAAAGATCCTTTCGCGTTTGACCACAGGGTCGCGCCGTATTGACGCTGCAGTGCCACCAGGCTGTTGATATCCTTTACTGTCGGCAACTGCTCGCCAAATGATCGATTGGTTGCGAGGTATTTCTCAACATTGTCTTTCTGCAATGTCGCAAATTCCTTCATGGCGTTGATGTTGATCTCGTACAGTGATTTGCTCAATGTTGTCTGACGTTCAATGATATTCATGATTTCTCCTGGGAGTTGAGTTGAATCGCTTGGTGCACTGCATCATTATATGTTGCATCGCGTCAAATTCAACCCCTATGCGGATAAATTTAATATGACGGTTTAAGCGACCTTGGTGATCTTCTCGATTTCTGACTCGATCAGGGCAGCGGTTGGTTTCAACTTCAACGTGGCGATATTAGAGGGTGTGACAAGATCTCTGAGTTCCACAAAGGCCTCGTCCATGTCATCCCGCAACCTGTCTGCATCGGGTAAGGCCTCGGCGCAGGCTGTGATCGCGAAGTACAAGCGATCGACATAGCTTTGCACCGTAATGTTCACACCTGCTCCGTGGGCTGGAATTGAGACAGGGTAGTGGGTCAGGACCTTAGCGCCATTGGAGTACAAGGTTTCTCTAGGACCGGGGACGTTAGATATCACCAGATTGACAGCGACAGGTAGGGTGTCAAAAGCTCGACTTGCCTCCATTAATTGGCTGGTGGTTTGCTGCGCGACGGGTAAGCCGGGCAAAGACACTGCTGGGTCAAAGCCCGCAGCGACATCGGCGGTAACCGCTTTTGCGATGTTGGCTGAGTCTCGGATCGCAAGCAGGCGGATGCGTGGGTCAGCATATTCTGTGGCCAGGTTGACCTTCATCATGGTCACCTGATTGCCGAGCCGTGTGTCCCCAGGCTGCCGCAGAGAGACGGGGCAGCCAGCAATCAGACCATTCAGGGGCAGTGCGTCATGGCGTTCTAGGTAGCGCCGCAAGCCGCCAGCAACGACATTCATAAAGACGTCGTTGACCTTGCAATCCAGACTTTTGCCAATCGCCTTAATGTGATTAAGTGAGTACTCACCAGCGGCGTAAGATCTTTGTTTACTGATAGATCGGTTGAATTGAGTCCGAGTTGGAAGCTCTGCAAAGGCGCCAAATTGCTTTGATGGGTCGGCCACACGCTGCGCCAACCTGACCATTGATTCCAGACTGCCGATGCTGCGGTTAGTGGCGTCAAGCTGATACTTAACCAGGTTTTCGAATGAGCGAAAAAGAGCCTCGCCGAAGCTGGCTGCTGTGTCTTGCTGTAAAAATCCTTCGGGCACTGCTTCCTGGCGAGATACAGGGCTGGTGTCCATCATTTGCATGATTGCTGTTTGGCCTGAAATGCCGTCCAGGCAGGCGTGATGCACCTGGTTGTAGTAGGCGATTGTGCCATCTTCAAAGCCGGTAATAACTTTAATCGCCCACAGTGGCCGGCTGCGATTCATGGGTTCAGCGTGCAGTTCGGCTATTTTGGCCTCGAATTGGGCAAAGGTGCCGGGGGCGGGCAGGGCCACTTCCGTGACGTGCTCGTTGATGTCGAAAGCCGAGTCTCGAACCCAAAATGGATGGTCAAGTTGACCTGGCGCTGCCTGCAGCTTGCGGGTCAGATAGGGAATGAGATGCAACCGGGTCATCAAGAGGGCTTTGAATTCGCCGATAAAGGTTGGAATGTCAGTCTCTTCGGGCAGGCTCAAGCGCTGAATCGAGGCGATGTGGTTCAACATCGAGTCGGTCTCTGAGTATAAGAAGGTGGCATCTGCCGCGCCCAGCTGTTCCATTTTTTTGCTCTCCAGTTCGTTATTGGTTGTTTTTGCGCAGTCAGCCTGCGGTTTCTGTACTTGTTGGTCAGGCTTTGCGGGCCGCCGAGCATCGATCTGATGTGGGGCTGCTAAGCGTTGTCGCAATGCCCGTGCCAAATCTGCTCAAGTTTCGAAGAATAGTCTGCCGTGCCCGTGCTATCTGGCTTTTGGTCGGATTCCGAAGTTTGAGCAGGATACGAGAAGATTGCTTTTTCATGGTGCTTTCCATGATCTCGTGAGCCGTTTTGGTGCGATGCGGCATGCATTATAGATAGGTTAAAAGGCCTGTCAATCAAAAAATGGTGCAATGCGCCAAAAATAAATGAGCGACTGCTAATGCTGACATTGTGTTTCGGTTGAGGCGCTATGCAGGTCTTTTTCCGGAAGGCTTGATAAGCACTCTAATGTTGGACAAACTCCAAAATCGAGCTGTTATCCCTAGGTGGTTGTGGGTTAGATTGCGAGTTGGGTTTTGGTGGTGGCTCGAAGAGCAAAAAGAGGTTGATGATTGTACGAAACACTTGAAGTTAGTCAGTACCGCTCGCGGGGTCCTTCATCGCTGAATACGTTCACCGAAATTCCACGCACTCTGCTGGAGATGAGTACGCTGCTGATGGCGCTGCCCATGTTGCGTCTGTTACCCCGCGGTGACAATCATACGGTCATGGTGCTGCCAGGATTTATGGTAGGAGATGAGTCGACAACGGTGTTGAGAGGTTATCTGTCGAGCATGGGCTATACTGCGATACCCTGGTTGCTGGGGCGGAATACTGGAGGCTTGGAGGTAATGCAAGCTCGGCTTCGGGATCGCTTTGAGGAAGCTTGCAGGCGAAGCAATGGCCCCGTGAGTCTCATTGGTCAAAGCCTTGGGGGCATTTATGCCCGTGAACTGGCAAGATGGGCGCCAGACAAGGTCAGGCAAGTGATTACCCTCGGCAGCCCGTTTGGTGTGACGCATGCCGGTGAGACTCAGTCAGCGGTGAGGCGGGTGTTTGAGCAGCAAACAGGCACGACTGTAGCGCAGATGCGAGATGCTATTAGAGCGATGGAGGCGCAAACAACGCCGCCGATACCTTTGACCGCGATATACAGCAAGGGCGATGGTATCGTTAACTGGCGAGTCTGTCGTGAGGCTGATGAGGGCCATCAGACGCAGAATATTGAGGTCTGGGGCAGTCATTGCGGTATGGGGTTCAATCCTTCAATCTACAGGATAATTGCGGATCGGTTAGCGCAATCAACGGCTCAATGGCAAAAGTATCGAAGCTGAAGTTGATCAATCCAAGGGTCTGGCTGGTATTAGACGGCGCGGACAACAATGGCATGAACTAGAGGTGAGGAATGCGGGAATTTAAAAAATACCCCAATCGCAGGCTGTATGACATCCAACAAAGCAAATATGTCACTGTTGAGGATATTCGTCAGATAGTGCTCGCTGGTGAGAGCATTGTGGTGAAAGATTCCAAGACCGAAAAAAACCTGACCCGAGTGGTTTTATTGCAGATCATCACCGATCAGGAAGATGAGGGTCATGAGCCCATCCTGACGAATCGAGTACTGGAGCAGCTCATTCGCTTCTATGGTGCGCCAATGCAAAGTGTCGTGGGCCGCTATATCGAACAAAGCATCATGACGTTTCTTGAGTATCAGGAACAGTACCGGCGCCGAGTTCACGAAGTTACCGGTGGCGATCCTTTATCCATGATGCGCAAAGCCCTGGAGCAGAATATGGAATTTTGGAACCGCTTTGTGCCCAAGCCTTTCGATCGAGAACGCAAAGATTAAGGCTAGGAGCCTTCTGCTTGCCATGCCTGCAGTAGGGGCAGTAGTTCCTGATAGCTGTCGATGACGAGAATCGCGTCATCCAGCTGCTCCCGCTCAACATAAGGGCTGTTCACCGCGATGACGGACATGCCAGCCGCCACCGCTGCCGCAATACCATTCGGCGAATCTTCAAAAGCGATGCAGTGTTGCGGGTCGACGCCCAAAGTCTGGGCACATAATAAGAAAATATCTGGTGCCGGCTTGCCATTGCGAAGCAATGGGTGGTTGCCGCAAATCACCTGATGGAAGTGTTTACGCCAGGGTTTATTACTGAGTTTTAGTTCACAAAGGTGTTGGTGCGAGCTGGTCGCCAGGCCAACGGGCAAATCGGTCGCTCCCAGGGCCGTCATAAACTCTCCGGCGTGGGGCATTTCTTGCGCCTCGGCGAATAAAGCGTTGAGAAAGCCTTCCCGCTCTTGCAGATACTCATCCACGCTCATCGGCAGTTGGCCGTGATCAATGGCGAGCTGTGCGCTACGGCGAGAGTCACCGCCCATGCATTGACGCTTCAGGGCCATGGTGTAGGTGGCCCCATACGGGTCCATGACTTTCTGAGCCGCCATCGTGTACAAGGGTTCGGTGTCGAGTAGGGTGCCGTCCAAGTCGAATATCAGGGCTGCAGGGCGAGGAATTTCTATCATGGCTTCTTTCTGTCAGGAGGCGATGGTCCTAGTTTACCTTGAAGTCGCGATGAAGTGTCCACGATCTAGGCTGGCTGGCAACATGTGAGCGTCGGCGTCAAGCAAGGCGGGTCTGCGGATCACTTTGGAGGTGTTCGATCAAGGTCAGCGCGAGAGCCTCCAGGACCTCGTGAGGTATGGCATCCTCCTCAGACTCAAGCTGCTCAACGGCGGTGCTGGCCATTGTCATCATCTGGAACAGGCGCGGCGGATTTAACTCAAAGGTACAGCCTCGTTCGACCACGATATAAGTCAACATAAAGGTCAGGGCATCGGCTTTGCTGAGTCTTTCTTGGCGTGGCATGGCGCTAATATACTCAATTGGCGTTCGGTAAAACAAGACGCGCAGATTGCCGGTACTGCGTTTGTTCGTGTTTGTGAGAAATAGCGCGGAAGAATAAGCCCCGATGGCTTTTAGGACCTTTCGGTTCTTCGGCGCGGACCCGAGGAGCGCTATGATGTCGTCATGGTGGAGGCGCTAGCATGCATAAAATGACATTTGCGGAGCGACGCTCAGGTATAGAACGGCGCCAAAAGCGGCGACGATCCATTGGTCGCGTATTCCAAGACTTGTTTCGAAGGCGGCCGTGCCGTCGCGCTAAAAACAGGCGGGCACCCTACTTGCGTGGTCAGACCTATACGGTTTACTTAACCGATCGTTTGTAACCCTTGGCATGTGGGTGTGCGGGTGAGTGTGTGTATGGGTGCGCGTGCATGATTTCAAAGGAATTGCGGTTGCCGTCTTGCTCCTGAAGTCAGACCAGTGAATCAGCGTTTTTAACGATAACTGGGTCGCCTTAGTCGGTCCCTCGAGTCTCCTTCTGTTGCGTCTACTCTTTCGTCTATTCTCGCGTCTATTCT
>DGOD01000271.1:0-18922 GCA_002389265.1 Gammaproteobacteria bacterium UBA4475 | reverse complement strand
TATTCACCCAGCCTGCAGCAGGGAAGCTGTTCCGTGCTACATCAACACTGGTGCGGGTTTACTTTGCGAGGTACCGCAATGGGGTTAATATGGCGTCTTTTTCCATGGGGCGAAAAATGATTGAAATTAGTCATTTGGTCAAGCAATTCGGGACCCTGCAGGCGGTTAATGATCTCTCCTTTTCGGTGGCGCCGGGAGAAGTGCTTGGCTTTCTAGGGCCCAACGGAGCCGGCAAGTCGACGACCATGAAAATCGTCACCGGGTTTCTCAAGCCGAGTGCGGGCCGAGTCAGTATTTTTGGTTGTGATATTGAGCAAGACACGATTGCCGCGCAGCGTCAGATGGGTTATCTGCCAGAAGGCGCCCCTTGTTATGAGGAGATGACGCCGCGAACCTTTTTGAATTTTATTGCTGCCGCTCGGGGTTTGAAGGGAGCTTATGCCAGCGAGCGCCTTCAGCAGGTCATAGATACCATGTCGCTGCAAGCTGTGCTTGATCAACGCATCGAGACCCTATCCAAGGGTTTCAAGCGCCGGGTTGGCTTAGCCCAGGCCATTATTCACGACCCAAAAATATTAATCCTCGATGAGCCTACAGATGGGTTAGACCCGAATCAAAAACATCAGGTGCGTGAGATGATTCGCGGTTTGGCAAAGGACAAAATTGTAATTATATCCACCCATATTCTTGAAGAGGTGACCGCGGTTTGCACCCGCGCAATCATTATCACCCAAGGCCAGGTAGTCGCGGATTGTCGGCCAGATGAGCTTGAGCAGCGCTCTAAATATCATGGTGCCCTGACCCTCGACTTTGATGAGTCAGTGACGGCCGAAGATTTTCTCGAGGAGTTCGCCAGCTTGGAGCAGGTCGCGTTGGTTGAATCCATTGAAGAGAGCAATCAGCTGAGTTTGTTTCCTCGACATAAAGATCAGTCGATGCTGCTGGATGTAAGTCAGTTGATCCGTGATCGCCAACTGCCTGTCGTGAGCATCAATCAGGAGAAAGGCAAGCTCGATGAAGTCTTTCGAGCAGTGACTCAGGAGCAAAATCCATGAATGGCATCAAGGTGATTACCAGTCGGGAGATACGCAGCTATTTTGCAACACCGCTGGCTTATGTTTTCATTCTGATATTTTTGGTGCTCTCCGGCGTCTTTACCTTCTATATGGGTAATTTGTTTGAACGTGGGCAGGCAGACCTGATACCTTTTTTCAATTTTCATCCTTGGCTATATTTATTTCTGGTGCCGGCGATTTCTATGCGATTGTGGTCCGAGGAAAGAAAGTCGGGATCTATTGAATTACTCTTAACCTTGCCGATCACGCGTTTCCAGGCTGTCGTGGGAAAATTTCTAGCGGCCTGGCTGTTCGCGGGCCTGGCCTTGTTTCTCACCTTTCCTATCTGGTTGACAGTCAATTATCTTGGCGATCCTGATAATGGCGTAATTTTTTCCAGCTATCTCGGCAGCTGGTTGATGGCGGGTGGTTTTTTGGCGATTGGCTCCTGCATGTCTGCGGTGAGTCAAAGTCAGGTCATTGCCTTTATTCTAACGGGCACAGTGTGTCTGCTGTTTGTGCTGGCGGGGTTTCCACTGGTACTGAACGTGTTTAGGGATTGGCTGCCTATTCTTGTGGTTGACACCGTGGCGAGCTTAAGCTTTATGACTCATTTCGGCGCCATCGCTAAAGGTGTTCTGGGCCTGCAGGATCTGGTGTTCTTCTTCTCCGTGATCCTGTTCTGGTTGCTGGCGACCACGGTGGTTGTTGAAATGAAACAGGGGCAATAGGAAATCCAATGAATAGAAATTTCATTTCGGGTCTGGGTCTGTTCTTGCTAGCGCTGGCTTTTGTCATGGTCATCCTGTTGAATAATTTATGGTTCAGCGGGATCAGAGTTGATCTGACAGAGAATAAGCTGTTTACCTTGGCTGCGGGCACCCGGGAGATCGTCGAGGATATTGACGAGCCGATTAATCTGTATTTTTTCTTTTCTGAAAAAGCCAGTGAAGATCTGACGACGTTGCGTGCTTACGCCAATCGCGTACGCGAGCTATTGCAGGAATATGCGCTGCTGGCAGATGGAAAAATTAATTTGCAGTTAATCGACCCAGAACCCTTTTCTGACGCCGAGGATCGTGCGGCTGCCTTTGGGCTGCAAGGTGTACCGGCCAACAGTGCCGGCGACGAGCTGTATTTTGGCTTGGCAGCCACTAATGCGTTAGATGATCAACAGGTCATCGAGTTTTTTCAGCCGGATAAAGAAGAATTTCTTGAATATGAGATCAGCAAGTTAATTCAAAACCTGCTGGTACAGAGCAAGCCGAAGGTCGGCCTGTTGTCGACCCTCAAGGTCCAGGGCGAAATCGATATGAATACCTTCCAGACCACGCCGGCCTGGGTGGTCATCGACCAGATTGATCAGGCGAGTGAGTTGCAGACTATTGCCCCAGATGCTGAGTCGTTACCCGCTGGCCTTGACCTGTTAGTGTTGATTCAACCTCGTGGTCTGGGCGAGAGTTTGCTGTCGAGTATTGATCAGTTTGCTTTGTCTGGAGGCCGCATCCTGGTCTTCGTCGATCCGTTAGCCGAGATGGATCAGTCCCAGGTTAACCCTATGATGGGCATGAGCGGTGCTGAATCAAGCATCGACTTTCCTCTTTTGGCAGGCTGGGGTGTACTCCTGCGTAAGGATGTGGTGCTGGGCGACGCACAACAGGCGCTGACTGTGAGTGGTGCCGATGGCCAGCCCGTCAGGCATTTGAGTATCCTGGGACTGCAAGCGCAAAATTTTAATATTGAAGATGTCACCTTGTCCTCCCTTGAAACTATCAATGTCAGTACGGCGGGTATTCTGGATGTGCTGGATCAGCGCTCAACCCAGGTTGACGTGCTGATGGCATCCAGTGAGTATGCGATGCCCATAGAACGCTTGCGCTTAAAAATGCTCGGTGATCCGAGCGAATTACTGCCCGACTTTAAAGCCACGGGTCTGGTTTATCCCGTCGCCGTACGCATTACGGGTTCAGCAACGAGTCAATATCCCGTCACGGTGGATGGCGATGACAGCGTGCTTAACACTGGGCAGTTGAACGTAATTGTCGTCGCTGACACCGATATCTTAACCGACCGTCTGTGGGTTCAACTGCAGGATTTCTTTGGCCAGAGAATTGTGAGTCCTTGGGCGAATAACGGCGATTTCGTCACGAATGCCGTCGATAATTTAACGGGCTCCTCGGCGCTCATCAGCATTCGCAGTCGTGGGCGGTTCAGTCGCCCCTTCGAGGTGGTTCAAGATTTGCGGCGGGAAGCTGAAGCCAGTTATCTCAACAGTGCCAATGATCTGCAATCGCAACTCGCAGAGACGGAGCGTCAACTTGGCGAGCTTGAATCGAGCCGAGATGAGCAGAATCTGCTGAGTCTGAGTCCTGAGCAGGAAGCGACTTTAGTGCGCTTTCAGCAAGAGAAACTGCGAATCCGCAAAGCCTTGCGTAATGTGCGTCATCAACTCGATAAGGATATCGAGATGCTGGGCTCAACCCTGAAATTCATGAATATCGTCTTAATGCCGTTGGTGCTGATTTTCATACTGCTGGTGCTCAAGTATTTGCGCTTACATCAGTTCAGTGGAAGACGACAATCATGAGCTGGAAGAGAATAAGCCTGGCGAGAGATATCTGTGGATAAGCGATCGGCAGGTATGCTCACTGTCGCGGTTTTGGTGCTGATGACGCTCGCCTACTTCAGTGTCCGAGATACTAGCTCAATCAAGACTCAGGTAGGTCGGGTGGTCTTTGCGGATCTCGACGCCAGTCTTGACCAGGTCACACAGGTCCGTATCAACTTGGGTCCGCAGGCAGTCAGCCTGGAAAAACAGGCCGGTGAGTGGCGGGTCGTCGACCGCGAAGGCTATCGAGCTGATATGACACAATTGTCGCGATTATTGCGCAGTTTGGCGGATATGGTTTACCTGGAACGCAAGACGAGTAAGCCTGAGCGGTTTGCAGGCTTGAGTCTCGCCGACAAGGATGCCCAGGAGGGTGCGGCGACTTATGTAGAATTGCAGGCGCCGAATCAGCTTTGGTCATTGTTGGTAGGGGCCGCGCCGGTCAGTCGAGGGGGTCGATATATTCGGCTGCCTGCACAGGATCAAGCCTGGCTTGTTGATCAAAGCCTTATGCTTGACTCGAGTCCAGCACAATGGCTTTCTCCGGTCATTTTGAATGTTGACTCCGAACAGGTGAAAACCGTGATACTTAGCCGACAGAATGCTGGTACGGTCAAGATCGGCAATACGAGTGCTGCGAGTGGGGAGATTGAGAGTGCGCGAGTCACTAATCTTCCTGGCGATATGTCGGTGACATATACGGGTGCTGCTGACGAGGTGACTCGGGCGCTAGTGAATCTGCGACTTCAAGACGTGCAAGCTTTGAATGACATCGATTGGCAGGATGCTATCGCCGCTC
This sequence comes from Gammaproteobacteria bacterium UBA4475, assembly GCA_002389265.1. Classification (GTDB taxonomy): domain Bacteria; phylum Pseudomonadota; class Gammaproteobacteria; order Pseudomonadales; family Azotimanducaceae; genus UBA4582. Next base: position 14,460 of record DGOD01000271.1, on the reverse strand, counting down.
AGTTTGAACTGGTTGATAACAAGACGCTGTTAATCAGGGGTGTTATGGTTGCTGATGAATGCTGGATTTCGGTCTCTCTGGACTCAGACTTCTCCCCGCAAGAGCGGCTGATATATGGCCTGGGTGATGACGTTGAGCGCTGGGCCTATAAAGTCAGCCAGTATAATTATCAACTGTTAGCCCGGCAAATGATTGATTTCATAGAGGCTGAGGCATTATAGAAAGCGTAGTAGACCGCTTAAAGCAGAAATCGAGTCAATAAACTGTGCAAGGTGCGCCCATGAGTTTGAATCATCAGCAAGTCATCGCCTATGAAAACATAGAAGTGGAAAGGCGGGGTCATGTAACACTCGTTAAACTCAATCGCCCTGCTGCCCTCAATGCCCTGAATACGGGTCTGATGCGTGATGTTGAACAGGTTAGTCGCGGATTCATGGACGACGAGCAAACGCGGGTGGTGGTGTTCGTTGGTAATGGTAAACATTTCAGCGCTGGCGCAGATCTTAAAGCGCCAAGTGTCGAGCCACCGCCAACCATGGTGATGCGGCGCCGCCAGCATGGCCTCGGGGCCCGGATGATTCGTGCGATCATCGAGATTCCCCAGGTGACCATCGCCGCTATACAAGGTGCGGCACTGGGCGGAGGAGTTTGTATCCCGACTGCTTGCGATTTTAGAATTGGCGCAGAAGATTGTTTCTGCGGTTATCCAGAGGTGAATTTAGGCATCAATCTGGCCTGGCACGCGCTGCCATTGTGTGTGCGTCTGGTAGGTCCGGCAAGGGCCAAGCGAATGATTATGCTGGGTGAGCGTGAAGATGCACAGACCCTGTTGGACTGGGGTTTTCTGGATCAAGTCGTCCCCGCAGAGCAATTGCTAGCAGCGGCGCTGACGATGGCGGAAAAATATGCGGGGCAGCCGCCAGTAGCCGTGCAAATGATCAAGCAGAGTATCAATGCGGTGAGCGCGTCGATGGATGATGCCGTGATGCATATGGATGCTGATCAGAATATTCTCACCACGTTGACCGACGATCGAGCAGAAGGAATTGCCGCCTTTTTCGCGAGACGGCAGGCGATATTCAAGGGCGATTGAATCTTGGCTGGCGAGGTAAGGCTTTCTGCCGAGAGGAAGCCGTCGGCTTAGTCTGCCTCGATCATCGCGACGACTTGATCTTCGTTCACGCTGTCTTCTTCCTTGACCAACAACGCTGTCAACGTGCCGGCGCAAGGTGCTTCCACCGGGATCTCCATCTTCATGGACTCAAGGATCATGATAACGTCTTCAGCTTCGACTCGGTCGCCTATTTTTTTCTCAATTTTCCAGACGTTACCAGTAACCTCGGCTTCAATGGGCAGGCTAGACATAATCATGTTGTCCTAATCGATAATGGATTGGTAGGCGAGTACTCGTAGTTCTCGGCGTATCGGGTAAGCCGACGAGGGCATTAACTGGGTCAGGAATATCACAAGCATATCTTCATCTGGATCAATAAAGAAGTAGGTGCTGGCGGCGCCGCCCCAGGCAAATTCACCTTCCGTTCCCAGGATTTGGGCGGTTGCTGGGTCGAGCATAACGGAAAACCCAAGGCCAAAACCAATGCCGTCGTAGGTGCTCTCGCTGAAGACGGCCTGGCCCATGCTCGCCAAGTCACCATGACCGGGCATGTGATTACTCGTCATGAGTTCCACTGTCTTGCGCCCCAGAAGACGAGTGCCTTCATACTCGCCTTGATTCAATAGCATGCTGGCAAACTTATAGTAGTCGTGTGCAGTTGAGACGAGTCCGCCGCCGCCGGAAAATAAGCCGGGACTGCGTTGATAGTGACTGGTCTCTGGTGAGTCGAAGAGTTGCAGGCCGTCGTTTTCGGTCCGCTGGTAATTGGCGGCAAAGCGATGGATTTTCTCGTCTGGCACGAAGAAACCAGTGTCGTCCATGGACAGAGGTTCGAAAATTTGCTCGCGCAAAAATTCATCAAAAGGTGTGTTGGATATTTTCTCCACCAGATAACCACAAACATCCGTTGCGACGCTATAACTCCAGCGTGTCCCAGGCGAAAACAGCAGCGGGATTTTGGCCAACTTCTCAACCATTTCTTCGAGGTTTTTCGATTGCTCTACAGCTTGCTCACGATACATCGCATCGACCGCCGTAGATTGCATAAAGCCGTAGGTCAGGCCTGATGTATGGGTCAGCAGGTCGCGAATGGTCATCTCGCGTTCGGGCGCGGTATGGTTGCCATCGGCACTATAGACTTTGAGGTTTTTGAAGGCCGGAATAAAACGTGAGACGGGATTGTCCAGCTGAAAACGCCCATCTTCGTAGAGCATCATCAAGGCGACGCTGGTGATGGGCTTTGACATGGAGTAGATGCGAAATATCGTATCTTCCTCCATGTCCTTGTCGGCCTCGATGTCCATTTTTCCCTGACAGGTAAGGTGGGCAATTTCCCCTCTTCTTGCCACCAAGGAGAGGGTCCCAGGCAGGCGGCCGCTCTTGATATAGTCATGAGTCAAATGATCAATCTTGTACAACCTTGCCGCTGACAGACCAACGTCTTCCGGGGTCATACGCGTACGCCTATTGGTCAAACATAATGATATGACGGGCTTCTTGGCCGCCCTTCAACGCGTCGAGTGCGTCGTTAACCTCTGCCAGCTTGATATGTTTGGAAATCATCTGGTCGAGGTGCAACTTGCCGTTGAGATAAAATTCGACGAAGCGAGGCATATCGATACGGAATCGATTGGATCCCATATTCGAGCCCTGGATTTTCTTCTCAGAGAGAAAGTCGACACCGTGCAGCTCTAGCATGGTGCCTACCGGGATCATGCCGATAACGGTTGCTGTGCCGCCGGCACAGAGCATCTTGAACGCTTGCTCGGCAGTGGCTTTCAAGCCTATGGCCTCAAAGGTGTAGTCGCAACCGCCACGGGTCAGCTCAAGCACCTCGCCAACCGCATCGCATTTGCTGGCATTAATGACATGGGTTGCGCCCATGACCTTGGCCAACTCTAGTTTCGATTCCACCATGTCGACGGCGATAATAATGCCGGCGCCGGCAATGGCAGCACCATTGATGGCGGCGAGGCCCACGCCACCACAGCCAATGACCGCGACGGTTGAGCCTGGCTCGACCCCAGCGGTATGGAAAACGGCACCGACGCCGGTGGTGGTTGAACAGCCGATCAAGGCGGCACGGTCCATGGGCATATCCTCTCGAACCTTAACCAGAGCATGCTCGTGGATCAGCATCATCTCGGCGAAGGAAGACAGGTTGAGAAACTGGTGGATGGGTTGACTGTTCTGAATCAGTCGACTCTCTTCTTCAGCCTTGCGAGAGACCTCCGGACTCTGGCAGAGCGACAAATGGCCTGTCAGGCACTTGTGGCAATGGCCGCAAAATGCCGACAGACAAGTGATCACGTGGTCGCCTTTCTTAACATAGGTGACATCTGAGCCGACCTGTTCAACGATGCCAGCGCTTTCATGGCCGAGGATCGTCGGCAACATGTAAGGATACGAGCCGTCCATGAAGTGCAGATCGCTATGACACACGCCGGCCGCCTGCGTGCGGATCAGGACCTCACGGGGCCCGGGTTTGGAGACCTGGACTTCTTCGATTTCTAGGGGTCGGTTGGTTTCACGTAATACTGCAGCTTTCATGACTAATCCTTCTTAGAGACTGAGAGTGACACAAATGAACCTAATGGAAATTAGCATGATTGTGGTCCCAATTGCTATGCGTGACGTGCGGCAAAACGCAGGTAGAATGTCGTGATGTCAGATATCCCCGCCAATCGTGTACTTGTCGCCTTCGGATCGAATTTGGGTGATCGTGAGCGCGCGATCAATACAGCGTTGCATAGACTTGAGCGCCTGAGTACCGGATATTTTGCCTGTTCTTCCTGGTGGTGGTCTGCGCCAACTCAGATGGCGGCTGGAGCGGGTCAATTCATTAACGGTGTTGTGGCCCTGGACACGCTACTGGCGCCTTTGGAGCTGCTGCGGGCTTTGCAGCGCATAGAGCGCGACTCAGGTCGGCCTCTGGATCATGGCTTTAACGAAAGCCGAATCCTGGATTTGGATATTATTTGGTATGCGGATCGGACTATTGAATTGCCGGAGCTGGTGATCCCACACCCAAGAGCCTTGGAGCGGGGGTTTGTGCTCGTGCCTATGTGGGAATTAATGCCGAATTTGATGCTACCCGGACAGGCGCGGCCGCTGGCTGCCTTGATCGCCGACCTGCCCGCAGACACCCTAAGCCGCTGGTCGACAGCTGAAGAATGAGGTGTCAGGCTGGCTGATCGGCTGGGTTGGATAATCTGGATAAGCTGGCTCAGTTAAGCCGAGGAGGCTCGAGGCGGTTTGCTCAGGCGCATTTATTGAGGCCTACTTGTTCAGGCTTATCTATTCGGGCTTAGTAGGACGATTTTTCGGGTTGAATGCGGATACCGGAAAGTGCGCAATATTACTCGACTTGGCTTCGCTGATTTTGCCAGTTCCTTCCTTGGCAACCTCATCAATCCTCACGATTGAGTGCATCGGCACGTAAGTCCTGGCCACACCCTCGAATTCGGCTTTCAGCTTTTCTTCGCTAGGATCGACAACCAGCTTTGACTTCTCGCCGAAGACCAGTTCCTCTATCTCGATAAAGCCGTAAAGGTCACTTTGATAAATCTGGCGAGCATAAACTTCAAAGATTTCGCCTTGATTATAGAAGATGATTTTGAATATAGGTTCGTTCGACATCGCGTCTAAATACTCAGTGGTGTTGATTCAGTTTTGGTGCTGGCTGACCTAATGTCAACCGAGATGTTGATATGGTCCTTGAATTATCGAATTCAAGGGTAAATACGGGTTAAATTTCAGGTTCTTTCGTCTCTCACTAGTGTCTATAATGGCTCTCCGCTTTATCGGGCGCGATGCGCGCCAAGGCAAAGAAGTTTCAGTGAACAAAGTATTTATCAAGACCCACGGCTGTCAGATGAATGAGTATGATTCATCCAGGATGTTGGACCTATTAAAGGAGACGCACGGCTACGAGATAACCGAGTCAGAAGATGAAGCTGATTTGTTGTTGTTGAATACCTGCTCGATTCGAGAAAAGGCGCAGGAAAAGGTTTTTCATCAATTGGGTCGGTGGCGCAAGTTGAAACTCAAAAACCCTGACCTGAAAATTGGCGTTGGCGGTTGTGTCGCAAGTCAAGAGGGCGCCGCCATCAGTCAACGAGCGCCCTACGTTGACATGATTTTCGGTCCGCAGACATTGCATCGATTGCCAGAGTTGCTGGATGGTATCAATGGTTCGACTACCGCTGTCATCGATATCAGCTTTCCGGAAATTGAAAAGTTTGATCGCCTGCCGGAACCTTCCGTTGATGGTCCCACGGCATTCGTCTCGATTATGGAGGGTTGTAGCAAGTATTGTTCGTTCTGCGTGGTGCCTTATACCCGCGGCGAAGAGGTTAGCCGGCCCCTAGTGGATGTCTTGCAGGAAGTCATTCAGTTGGCGGATAAGGGTGTGCGTGAGGTCAATCTATTAGGGCAGAACGTCAACGCCTACCGTGTTGACCTCGAAGATGGCAGTCAGGCGGACTTGGCCTACCTGATCAGTTTGGTGGCGGAAATTGACGGTATTGATCGGATTCGTTACACGACCTCGCATCCAGTAGAATTTTCAGAGAGTCTGATCGACATCTACGCCGAGGTGCCGGAATTGGTCAGCCATCTGCATTTGCCCGTGCAAAGTGGTTCTGACCGGGTACTGGCGCGGATGAAGCGGGGTCATACCGTGCTGGAATACAAGTCGAAAATTCGACGCCTGCGGCAAATCAGACCCGAGCTCAGTATGTCATCGGACTTCATCATTGGTTTTCCCGGGGAGACAGACGCAGATTTTCAGGCCACCATGGACTTGATTGAAGAGATCGGCTTCGATCAGTCTTTCAGCTTCATCTACAGTGCCAGGCCAGGTACGCCAGCTGCAGATTTACCTGACTCAACACCAATGGCGGTAAAAAAGACGCGGCTGAAAACACTCCAAGATAAAATTAATCAACAGGCCATGCGCATCAGTCGCGGTATGGTTGGTAGCCAGCAGACAGTCTTAGTCACCGGTTTATCCCGTAAAGATCCCGGCCAGTTTCAGGGGCGTACCGAGAACAATCGCGTCGTCAATTTTTCTGCCAGCGACAAGGACCTGACCGGTCAGCTCGTCGATGTGGAAATTACCCAAGCTCTACCGAATTCACTGCGCGCGATTCTCGTTTCACCCGGGGGCTAACGGCCCCTGGCGCAGATCTGATTCTTCTCTTTTCCTCCTGCGATGGAAAGTATATTCTAGGAACCCTATGTTATTACGCCAGCCAAATTGAATATTCATACCGAGCCGTTTCAGGTCAAACTGGAACCGAACGACAGCCAGCAACTCGCCAATTTATGCGGCCCTTTCGACGCACACTTGCGCCAGATTGAGAAGCGCCTTGGCATCACCATTAACAATCGGGGCAATGCCTTTCACCTGATCGGCGAGAGCAGTATCGTGCGCTCGGCAGGCGAATTACTGCAGCAGCTTTACCAAGAGGTGAAGCGAGGCACTCANNNNTGATGAGGCTGACGGTAATGATTTCCTGATCACTACCCGTAAGAAGACGATCAAGCCGCGAGGCAAAAATCAGATTGATTACGTTCAAGCAGTGCGCGCTCACGATATCAATTTCGGTGTGGGCCCGGCGGGAACCGGTAAGACCTACCTGGCGGTTGCCTGCGCAGTTGAGGCGCTGGACCAAGAATTGGTGCGCCGTATTCTGTTGGTTCGACCCGCCGTCGAGGCAGGCGAGAAGCTTGGCTTTCTACCCGGTGATCTGAGTCAAAAAATCGACCCTTACTTGCGGCCTTTGTATGATGCGCTGTACGAGATGATTGGCTTCGAGCGAGTCGAGAAGCTGATCGAAAAGAATATTATAGAGGTTGCGCCTCTGGCTTATATGCGTGGCAGAACTTTGAACGAGTCTTTTATCATTCTCGATGAGAGTCAAAACACGACGACTGAGCAAATGAAGATGTTTCTAACTCGAGTCGGGTTTGGCTCGACGGTGGTGGTGACAGGCGACATTACACAGGTCGATCTTCCCCATCGAACGACCTCTGGTTTGCGGCATGTGCTCGATGTGTTACCCCACGTTGACGGTATCTCGTTTACCCATTTCAGCTCTCGAGATGTTGTCAGGCACCCGCTGGTGCAGAGGATTGTCGAGGCTTATGAAAAGTATGAAGCTGACGGTGGTAAATCTTGATGTTGGCGAGACACTCTTGTCAGCGGGTTTGCCCATGAGTGACGCTCAGGCACCATGTCTGTTGGATGTCTGTTGGTCTGTGGCCAGGCCCGATTGGGCGCCCGTTGATGAGCAGATTCAAGCCTGGGTGCTGGCGGCGATGGTGGCCGGTGCCCATGAGGCGCTTCCAGCCCAGGGGGTTGAAGTTTCATTGTTGTTTACGAATGTCAGTGATATACAGCGACTGAATGGCGAGTATCGACAGATAGATAAGGCGACCAATGTATTGTCGTTTCCGGCGCAAACGCTCGTGGAAGATGGGCGGATGCTCCTGGGTGATGTAGTCATTTGCTTGTCGATCGTTGAGGCTGAAGCTGCAGCCCAGTGCAAGTTGCCCTTGGTGCACTTGACCCATCTGGTGCTCCATGGGGTTCTGCACCTGCTGGGACATGATCACGTTGAGGACGCCGACGCAGATCTGATGGAGTCCATTGAAATTAACTTGATGGCCAGTCTTGGCTATGCCAATCCCTATGCTGTTGCAGTGGGAAATAACTGTGAAGAGAGCAAGTGCACATGAGTGAGGAAGGGTCGAGTAACGAGAAGAGTTGGCTGGAGCGCCTGTCGCTGGCGTTCACCGGAGAGCCCTCTTCTCGAGACGAACTGATTGAGCTGTTGAGATCTGCCCACCAGCGTGATTTGTTGGACGCGGAGGTTTTGAGCATTATCGAAGGCGCCTTGGTGGTCTCCGATATGCAAGCCCGCGAGATTATGATTCCTCGGTCACAAGTTGCCGTGGTGCGACTGGACATGAAGCCGGAAGAACTATTGCCGGTAGTGATTGAATCCGGTCACTCGCGGTTACCCGTGTTGGGCGATGGTCCCGACAACGTGGTTGGCATCCTGCTGGCTAAAGATCTGCTGCCTTTGGCCTTGGCTGAGCACCGACAAAAATTTAATTTGCGCGATATTTTGCGTCCTTGCACGGCGATTCCAGAAAGCAAACGCCTGAACGTTTTGCTGCAAGAGTTTCGTGCGACTCGAAACCATCTGGCAGTAGTCTATGACGAGTATGGTGGTGTTTCGGGGATCGTCACCATTGAAGATGTTCTGGAGCAGATTGTCGGTGACATCGAGGACGAGTTTGATTTTAATGATGATGACTACATTAAGGCGCATGCCGATGGGGTTTTTACGATCAAGGCGTTAACGCCAATCGAAGATTTTAACAGTTTTTTTGAGACCCAATTCAGCGAAGCTAATTTTGACACCATCGGTGGCATTGTGACTCAGCGGTTCGGTCACTTGCCCAAACGTGATGAGCAGGTGAGCATAGATGGTTTTCAATTCAAGGTCTTGAATGCCGACAACCGCCGCATCAGGCTCCTGCAGCTGACCCTGCCACTTGATGAATGAGGCCGTCGCTGGACGTGCCACGCCCTCCCTGTCGATGTGGCTAAGGGGGACGTTGGCGCTGGCAGCCGGCATTGGCTTTTCCTTTGGTTTGGCCCCGTTTGATTGGTGGCCGAGCCTCATCGGTTCTATTTTACTCCTGCAGTGGCTTCTCCATGGCGTGTCGATTCGCCAAGGCCTCGCTATCTTTTATGCCTATGGCGTCGGTTTTTACGCTGTAGGCATTTCCTGGGTCTTCGTCAGTATCCACGAACACGGCGGTGCGTCGGTCTTGCTGGCGGGTTTGCTGGTGTTATTGTTCGTTTTGGCCATGGCGCTGTTCTTTTTAGCTCAAGGCTATATCTACCTAAAATTTTTGCGCCAGTCGATATGGGGCCTGACCCTGGGCTTTTCTGCGATTTGGGTTCTGCGAGAGTGGCTGCTGACCTGGTTTTTGACAGGTTTTCCCTGGTTGTTTGCAGGCTACGGGTTTCTGGATACGTGGCTGGCTGGCTATGCGCCGCTGCTGGGTGTGCTGGGCGTCAGCTATATGGCATTGCTACAAACCAGCCTGCTGGGCTGCGCCCTGGCGTTGCTGTTGAGCCGGCGCGAGATTTCGATTCCAGCCTTGGTGGCGGTTGCCTTGGTGCCGGTGATCTGGCTCAGCGGTTGGCTGCTGGAACAGACTCGGTTTGTAGAGCCTCAAGGTAGAAGCCTGACGGTCAGTGCCGTTCAGGGCAATGTCGACCAGCACAGTAAATGGACTCGAGCGATGGTCACACCGATTCTGCGTACCTACACGGGCTTGACCGAAACTGAGTGGGGGCGAGATTTGATTGTCTGGCCAGAGGCGGCAGTGACTCTGTTCAGGTCCACCGCCGAAGATTTTCTGGCGCCGCTGGATGCTCGAGGTCGCGCCAGCGGCACGGCCCTGATTCTGGGTATCCCTGATCGAGATCCGCAGGGCTATTTTCTTAACTCGGCGATCGCCCTGGGGCGCGGTGAGGGTTCATATATCAAACGGCGGTTGGTGCCGTTTGGCGAATACGTGCCACTCGAGTCCCAACTGCGAGGTCTGATCCAGCTGTTCGACCTACCTATGTCGCACAATATATCCGGTCCGCAAAACCAGACCGCCATGCAGGTGGGTGACGTTAGAGTTTCTCTGTCGATTTGTTATGAAGTGATTTATCCCAATCTGGTGCGTGAAACGACGGCTGATCCTGATATTTTTGTCACGATCAGTAACGATACCTGGTTTGGTGCCTCCATCGGCCCTTGGCAACACCTGCAGATGGCACGTATGCGAGCGCTGGAGAATGGTCGTTATTTGATCCGAGCGACCAATAACGGTGTCACGGCGGTCATCGACGCGCGCGGCGAGTTGGTGGCGCAACTCCCGCAGTTTGTGCCTGGTGTATTACGCGCCGAGGTGTCGCTGATGACGGGCAGCACGCCATTTGCGCGTTATGGTCAGACCGGAATTCTGGTCCTTCTGTTGGTTTCCTTGATCGCCGCCAGCGCCGCTTTGACTTGGCGGTTAGCGCCAGCGATGCGCCGGTCATGATACCGAATGTATCCGAGTCGATGATCGGGTAGAATCTGCATTTTTCGAGTCGGTAGTGACGAGCACATCATGAGTAAGCCAGACGACAGTAACGTAGACGAATCACAGGGTTATCACCCTCGGGCAGTTGAGCAAGAGGTTCAGCAACGCTGGGCGAAGCAAGGTACCTTTGTCGTCTCGGAAGACAGCGACAAGTCGAAGTTCTATTGCTTGTCCATGTTCCCCTACCCCAGTGGCCAGCTCCACATGGGACACGTGCGCAATTACACCCTCGGAGATGTCATCGGTCGGTTCCAGCGTCTGCAAGGAAAAAATGTCCTGCAGCCCATGGGCTGGGATGCCTTCGGTTTGCCCGCGGAGAATGCCGCGATCAAGCATAAGGTTCCACCTATGAAATGGACCCGAGAAAACATCGCCTACATGAAACAGCAGCTGCAGGCGCTGGGTTTTGCCTATGATTGGAGTCGAGAGCTGGCAACCTGTGAGCCGGAATACTATCGCTGGGAACAATGGTTCTTTCTGCAGATGTTCCGCCGTGGGCTGGTTTATAAGAAAGCGGCGATGGTGAACTGGGATCCGGTGGATCAGACAGTGTTGGCCAACGAGCAGGTCATTGATGGTCGCGGCTGGCGCTCAAATGCACTGGTAGAGCGGCGCGAGCTGGCCCAATGGTTTTTGAAAATCACCGACTATGCACAAGAGCTACTGGATTGTTTGGACACGCTGGATGGCTGGCCGGAAAAGATCAAGACCATGCAGCGTAACTGGATCGGCCGTTCAGAGGGCGTTGAGCTAACATTTCCATTGCCAACTGGGCAGGTTTTTGAGTCAACAGGCTTGACCGTGTACACCACGCGGCCCGATACCTTAATGGGTACAACTTATCTGGCCGTCGCGGCCCAGCACCCCCTGGCGCAGGCAGCCGCGGTGAACAACCCCGAGTTACAGCGGTTCCTGGATGAGTGCAGCCAAGGCAAAGTCGCTGAAGCGGACATGGCGAAGATGGAAAAACGTGGCATGGACACTGGCGTGGTAGCCAGCCATCCCTTGAGCGGCGAACCGATTCCTGTCTGGGTGGCCAATTTCGTCTTGATGGAATATGGCTCGGGTGCTGTCATGGCGGTGCCGGCACACGATCAACGTGACTGGGAATTTGCGATTAAATATGCTTTGCCCATCAAGCAGGTCATCGCCCCTGGCAGTGAAAGCCAAGAGACCTGTGACATTACCCAGCAGGCCTTCACTTCAAAGCAGGGCGTGTGCATTGATTCTGCAGAATTTGACGGCCTGGGTTTTCAGCAGGCGTTCGATGCGGTAGCCGAGGCGCTGATTCAGCGGGGTCTGGGTGAGCGTCAGGTGAACTATCGACTGCGTGACTGGGGTGTGTCTCGGCAACGTTATTGGGGCTGTCCAATTCCGATCATTAACTGCGCAGCATGCGGTCCTGTGCCCGTGCCAGACGCGGATTTACCCGTCGAGTTACCCACGGAAGTTGAATTCGAAGGCGTGGGTTCACCATTGAAAAAAATGCCGGAATGGTACCAAGTGCCCTGTCCTCAGTGCGGCGCCACCGCCGAGCGTGAATCGGATACCTTCGATACTTTCATGGAATCATCATGGTATTACACGCGCTTCCCATCCAGCGGCTTAACCACTGGAATGCTGGATGAGAGATCAAAATACTGGGGCCAGGTTGATCATTATGTCGGTGGCGAAGAGCACGCCATTTTACATCTGTTGTATGCGCGATTTTTCTACAAGGTCATGCGTGATGCCGGCCTGGTGGAAGGCGACGAACCGTTCAAGAAGTTGTTGTCGCTGGGTATGGTGTTGAAGGACGGAGCGAAAATGTCGAAGTCGGCGGGCGATGCCGGTGACCCTCAACATTTGATGGACAAGCATGGCGCCGACGCGGTCAGGATGGCAATGATGTTCGCGGCGCCACCGGAACAGTCATTCGAATGGTCAGAGCGAGGTGTGGAATCTGCTGAGCGATGGCTGCGAACTCGACTCTGGAATGCCGTCGAACGCCACCTGCAGGGCGGCAAGGTGCCTGTGCTTGACACAACGAATCTGTCGACGGCTCAAAAAGATTTACGCCGTGTAACCCATGAGACTCTGGCCAAGGCAGATGATGATTATGGTCGTCGGTTGACCTTTAATACGGTAGTCGCTGCGGTGATGGCGTTGATGAATGAAGTCAATCGATTTGCAGACGAATCACCCCAGGGCCGGGCCGTAGTGCGTGAGGCGCTGCGGGCGGCGGTTCTGATCATGGCGCCGATCACGCCGCATATTGCTGAAATTTTGTGGCGAAAAATCACCGGTGAATCCTTCGACAAGGCCCGCTGGTTGGCTGTCGATCCGGCGGCGTTAACCAAGTCTAGTATCGAGCTCGTGGTGCAAGTTAATGGTAAGGTCCGTAGTAAGTTCCAGATTGATGTGGATATGCCCCGAGAAGAAGTCGAGGCGCAGGCGCTGGAGGATGAGAACGTCAAGCGATTCATCGACGGAAAACCGATTCGAAAGGTGATCTATGTACCTAACAAGTTGCTCAATATTGTTATCTAACCGTGTGCGGTCAGGTGAAGACGGGCAGTTTGCAACGGGTCTGTCGCGACTGCGGAACCTGATACTGATTGCCTTGGTCAGTGCGTTGGCCGGTTGCGGGTTTCAGTTGCGGGGCAGCGCGGATTCAGCGACGGTATTAACGGCGCTTGATGTCAGTGCGACCCAGACTTATGGGGAACTGGTCACGAACGTCGAGCGAACCCTGACACAACAAGGTATAGCGGTGAATCCAAAGGGTGGTGCCGACTATCGTTTGCACCTGTTGGGTGAGCGCGCGACGCGGCGCTCAGTGTCGACCACCAACCAGGTTAGCGTCGCGGAATATGTATTGCTGCTGGCTATTGATTTTCAGCTGTTCGACAGAGCCGGTGACCAGCTGTTGCCCTTGACGACCATCAGTGCAGAGCGAATCTACAGCTTCGATCGTGGCAGTTTCGTCGGTAGCAGCGAGGAGGAGGCGCTTCTCGGCCGTGAGATGCAAGCAGATATCATTCAGCAAATTCTCCAGCGTCTTGACGCCACGCTCAAGGATACCCTGGCTACGCCGACCGACAGAGTGTCACCCACCCAATGAAAGTCTATCCCGAAAAGCTCGCCGCTCGACTCAAGCAAGGCATTGATTCCTTGTATATTGTGTCGGGTGATGAGCCCCTGCTCGTTCAGGAAAGCTGTGATCTGATTCGCCAGGAGTTGCGGCGCGCCGGCTATAGTGAACGACAGTTGTTTCATGTTGCGGCGAAGTTCGACTGGCAGGAAGTCTTATTCAGTGCCAATAGCATGAGCCTGTTTGCAGAACAAAAATTAATTGAGATTCGCAGCCCGGGAAAGCTGGATAAGGTTGCCATCGAGGCGTTGAAAACCTTTGTTGCCGATATTCCTCAGGGTACGGCGATGTTGCTGGTCCTGCCGAAGCTAGACAAAAAGACGGAAAGTACCGCCTGGTATAAGGCCCTGGATAAAGTGGGTGTGCACATAGCAATTTGGCCGGTATCTGTTGAGCAGTTGCCAAAATGGATTGCTACTCGTTTTCAGGCGGCTGGCCTGCGGGCGAGCAATGATGCCGTCATGGCCATGGTCGATCGTATCGAAGGTAATTTACTGGCTGCCATGCAGGAAATCGAGCGTCTCAAGCTGATTATCGACGGCGACACCATTGATGTGGAGCAGGTGCTTGAAGGCGTCGGCGACAGTGCTCGCTATAGTGTCTTTGCGCTGATTGATGCCGCTGTTAGTCAGGACCCAGTGCGAACCCTCAAGGTTATTCAGAGCAACCGTGAGGAGGGTGCCGAGATGGGTTTTATTATTGCCATGCTGGGACGTGAATTACGCACCTTGATCAATATTGCCAGGGCGGTCGAGCAGGGCCAGAGAGTCGACGCTGCCATTCAAAGCCAGTATGTGTTTGCCAATCGCCGCTCCTTGGTCGCGAAGTGCATCGCCGCCAGACCGCGCCGAGTGCTGGAGTCAGTGCAACGGCAGGTCAGTCAGTTAGATAAGCTCAGCAAGGGCATCGGTCAAGGCAATACCTGGGACCAGCTCACCACCCTGATGCTGCAACTGGCGGGCAAGCCCGTCATAACCAGACGGGTAAGCTGAGGCTCTTATTCCAAGGAGGCTGAGGCTCTTATTCCAAGGAGGCTGAGGCTCTTATT
>DGOD01000209.1 GCA_002389265.1 Gammaproteobacteria bacterium UBA4475 | reverse complement strand
TGCTGATTGTATAGTGCTGATTGTCGCCAGCACGATCGCAGAAAAGCCGTATTGTCCCGAATCGGCGCGCTATAGGCAAACGATTCCGCGTACAAATCCCCTCGACGCCACATCAACGGCTAGGGTCGCGCCAGTGCCCAGCCTTCATAGACCCGATCCACATGACCCTCAAGGTCAGCGATTTCGATGGCAGACCGTAATCCTGCCATCAAATTCAGATAGTAGTGCAGGTTATGTAGCGTATTGAGTTGCGCACCCAGCATTTCGCCACATTTATCCAGATGATGCAGGTAAGCACGACTGAAGTGTTGGCAGGTATAACAAGCGCAACCAGGATCCAGCGGATTATCGTCAGTCTTGTGCACCGCATTGCGGATCTTAACCACGCCCACAGAAGTAAAGAGATGACCATTGCGGGCATTACGAGTGGGCATGACGCAATCCATCATATCCACGCCTCGCAGTACGCACTCCACCAGGTCTTGAGGCGTTCCAACGCCCATCAAGTAACGGGGTTTGTCTGCTGGCAACTGGGGGGCAACATGTCCTACCACTTCCAACATTTGCGCCTTGGGCTCGCCCACAGACAGCCCGCCAATGGCGTACCCATCAAAACCGATATCCAGCAACGCCTGGCGCGACACATCACGCAAGTCCAGATGGATGCCACCCTGAACAATACCAAACAAGGCATTCAGATTATCCAGCCGAGCAAACTCCTCGGCGCTGCGTTTTGCCCAACGAATCGACATCTCCATGGAAGTCGCCACCGCCGACTTCTCCGCTGGATAAGGCGTGCATTCGTCGAATACCATGGCTATGTCCGCATTCAGGGCCGTCTGGATCTGCATCGAGCGCTCGGGGTCGAGAAACACTTCATCACCATTAATCGGTGACTTGAATTTAACGCCGGCTTCCGAGATTTTTCGCAGATCACCCAGGCTAAATACCTGAAAGCCGCCAGAGTCGGTCAAAATGGGCTTATCCCAGCCCATAAAACCATGCAGCCCCCCGTGTTGCTCGATCACATCCATGCCGGGTCGCAGCATTAGATGGAACGTATTGCCCAGCAGAATTTGCACCCCAACCTCGTCCAAGGTCGACGGCATCATGCTCTTGACTGAACCATAGGTGCCGCAAGGCATGAATATCGGGGTTTGGACCACGCCATGGGCGAGCGTCAGTTGGCCACGTCGAGCATGACCATCGGTATGAGAAACATCAAACTTCACGAGAATGGCTTACCTTATAAAAGAGGAACATGAGCAGGCATTGATCATTAGCTAATGGTCATTAGCCGGTGGTCATTAGCCGATAGTCATTAGCGAGTGATCAACATCGCGTCACCATAACTGAAAAACCGGTATTTTTCTTCTATGGCCACCTGATAGGCGTGCCGGATATGTTCAACACTGGCAAAGGCGCTGACCAGCATCATTAACGTAGAGCCTGACAGATGAAAGTTCGTCACCAAGGCATCCACCGAACGAAATTCATAACCCGGGTAAATAAATATATCGGTGTCACCCTGGTAAGGCTGGATGATACCCGTTTTTGATGCGGTCTCCAGACATCGCACGCTGGTGGTCCCCACGGCGACCACTCGGCCCTGGCGGGCTCGACAAGCATCCACTGCATCGCACACAGGCTGGGTCACCTCGAGCTGTTCGGAATGCATTTGGTGGTCTTCCACCTTCTCGACCCGTACCGGCTGAAACGTACCGGCCCCCACATGCAGAGTTGCCTGGGTGCTAGCAACGCCCTTCGCAGCAATAGCCGCCAGCAAGGGCTCGTCGAAGTGCAAACCGGCAGTGGGTGCAGCGACCGCGCCATGCTTTTCAGCGAAGACTGTCTGGTAGCGCCCTTGGTCAGCAATATCGTCTTCTCGGGTGATGTATGGCGGCAACGGCATATGCCCAACCTCCTCGGCGATCACCAGCACCCCAGGGGCAGGGAACCCAACCTTGTAGAAGCCCCCTTGTTTTTCGATCACTGTGACTGTCGCACCGTGACCATCCAGTTGTAATTGGCTGCCAGCCCGCGGGGTTTTACTGCTGCGGATTTGAACGAGGGCGGTGTGATCGTCCAACACCCGCTCTAACAAAATCTCGACTTTGCCGCCTGTTGATTTGGTACCGAACAATCGCGCCGGAATAACCCGCGTATTGTTGAACACCAACAGGTCGGCAGGCGCCAGCAACTCGGTCAAATCGCTGAAGTGGTAATGCTTGATGGCCCCAGTGGTCGCATCCAAGTGCAACAAGCGGCTGGCCGTACGTTGGGCAGTGGGATATTGGGCGACCAAATGCCCGGGCAGCTCATATTCGAAGTCACTGACTTGCATCACAGGTTTCTGGAAATTACGGAGGCCAAACGATACGTTGCTCGGCGCTATAAATCCAGCTCAAACATCTGAGTCCAGGCTACGTAATCTGGACTCTCGGGGTCTATCTCCAAGCCCGCACACTGCTCGCTATCATCATTGGTCCAGCGAACCTCAGCTTCCAGACGATACAAGTGAGCATCAAAGTCCAGCCTCAACCCAACACGGGTTGCCACTGGCAGGCGCATCCCCGCCGACACTTGCATCCCTGTTTCTGAAACATTCACTGTGATCCCTGAGATCAAGGTGTCTTCCAGGCCAGTATCATCGACGCAACTGATCACATTCATCAGGACCGACTCGGCTTTATCAATTCTATCAAGGCGCATCACATTACCTCACCTTACATCACCACTCATGCCGCATATCACCGACAACAGCTATCGTTCTGATATTACAAAAATCTCCTCTGACGAGATAGTTATAATTGTACATATTTTGCTCACTTGAGAACCCCGCGGATAGACGACCCAGGAATCGAGCGCCGACTGCGACCGACTATTAAAACTATCTTGCTAACTGGTTCCAATGGTCAACAATCGCGGCTATAATGCCCGTCCTGCTGTGCCGGGGTGGCGGAACTGGTAGACGCGCCGGATTCAAAATCCGGTTCCTT
>DGOD01000045.1 GCA_002389265.1 Gammaproteobacteria bacterium UBA4475 | reverse complement strand
TTAACCTCACGACCAAGATCTTGACCGGTGCGTTCAAGCATCTCACCTGTGTGGCTGACGTAATCGATCACCAAACCCGCATCTAAAATCGCGCTCTCGACACTAAAGGTCGCATCATCGAAAGAGCCATCAAAAGCATAGGTGATCGCCTGAGATTGTGCCATAACGGGTGCCGCAAAACTGAGGGCCAAAGCGACGGCCAGATGACGAGACAGATTGAGGGACAGTCCGAACCCAAAACATATGTTGCGCATAATCTCTCCCTGCCTCGCTCTGGGTGGCCTGCCTATGGGCGCACCAAGGTCCAACCATCTTCATCAAGGGTCATCAGATCTACGACACCCGCTGGAACCGTCTCCGCCATGGCCACAATTGGCGGCGCTTTGCCCTCTTTTTTCGTCATGCCGGAAATCGTATTGGCACAGGCGGCAAAACTCACGTTTGGCATCGAGGCGCTGAAGCTCTGGAGTCGTTCCAGAACCGGCGATGTGTCTTCCCGCAGCATATGCAGCCCAGCGTTAAAAGCCACGACACGCACCTCGATTGTCTCACCAAGCCCTTCATAATGGCGCACCACATTGGCGGCCACATTCAACACGGTGTTCATTTTTTGTGGGTTATTGTCGCTGATTTGCAGCGCCAGCTTATGATCGGCAAGCCCGTCCTGCGCCATGGCCGCAGCCCCAATCACGCAAGACAGCAAAACTGCTGAAAGTTTCAGAATAAGTTTCATCTCGTATCCACCTGATTAAAAATAATTTTCAGCGAAAAAGCCCACTGAAAATCACAATATCATCCTACGTCTTACTCGAAGGTTTTCAAGTATTCGATCACCGCCGTTTGATCTGCCTCCTTACGCAGCCCAGCGAAGGACATTTTTGTGCCCTTGAGATAGGCTTTTGGTTTCGCCAAGAAGGCGGCCAATTCCACTTCTGACCACATTAGCCCATCCTGAGCCGCAACGCGCAGCGCCTTAGAATATTTAAATCCGTCCACAGATCCCGCGGCGGCGCCCACAATCCCATTGAGAACGGGGCCAGAGCGGTTTTTGGCTTTCTCACCGACCTGATGGCAAGATTTGCACTTCTTGAACACGTTCTTACCGGCAGCCGCCAGCTCCATATCAATCGTTGGAGCCGCGGGCTCCGGGGCAGGTTCTGGTGCGGCGGTGGCACTGACCGCTGTGGTGGCTGTATTTCCATCCAGCTCAGGGGTCACGTCCAAGACCAATGCGCGCATGGTGATCGCAACACTGTCTTTGCAAGCTGTCATGCAAGGCTCGCCAGACCAAATCGCATATTCCGCCTCAGCGCGGTTATCCACGATAAAACCACCCACATTTGGCATCTTGAATTCCATGAAGTTTTCATTCGACAACACGAAATCTTCCTCGATCAAGTCGTTGGAATACAAAATATAAGCGACAATCGCATAGACTTCATCATCGCTTAATGTACCCGCGTTACCATAGGGCATCGAGCGTTTGATATAATCATAGGCGGTCGTCAAATGCGGCCAGTAGGATCCCACAGTCTTCAACGGATCCTCATGGTCAAGCGTATCTGCTCCCCCCGCCAATTTTGGCCAATTGTCGACTCCTTCGGCAAAATCTCCATGGCAAGCAGCACATTTTTCGGCAAAAATTTCTTCGCCATCCAGCACGTCACCGGAGCCGACAGGCAGGCCATCGCCCATAGCATTGATGTCCCAATCCCAGGCGGCAATTTCAGCAGGCAAAGCAGCTCGACCAAGACCAAATTTTTCAGCCATAACAGGCGCGGTCAGGCAGGAAGCGGCCAATGCGATGGTTAAGGACTTAAGATACTTCGACATTTTCTGCCTCCCCGTTTTCACGCACCCACCAAGTTTGAATGCAATTATTGTGATAGATTGAGTTGAGACCGCGGACCTCTCGCAACTGCGCTTTCGTCGGCTGCACATAGCCCGTTTCATCCATGGCGCGTGATTGCAAAAGCATTTCAGAACCATCCCAATCCACATCCAGATAAAAGCGGGTGAGCGCCATTTTCTCGCCAGGCTTGGCCAAGCGCGCAGTTTCCCAGGTTTTGCCCCCATCTCTGGACACATCCACACGGGTGATGGCCCCATTTCCAGACCAAGCAAGCCCAGTGATCACCAAAGGCCCTTGGCCATGGGTGATGGGGGCTTGTGGGCTTGGAGAGGTCACAACCGATTTTGCATCCATTGCCCATGTCCATTTCCGACTGGTGCCGTCTTCAAGCGTGTCGGTATATTTTGATGTTTCCTCACGGGATTCTACCGGCTCATTTGTCACTTCAATCCGGCGAATCCATTTGACCCACATATTGCCCTCCCAACCGGGCACCACCAAGCGGACCGGATAGCCATGCTCCTTGCGCAGGGCTTCGCCATTGGCCTTGAAGGCGACCAAAACATCATCCAGAGCCTTTTCCATCGGAATGGATCGACCATTCGATGACGCATCCGCGCCTTCCACAAAGACCCATTTGCCAGAGGTGTCATAACCGGCCTCCTGCAACAGCAGGCGCAGAGGCACACCGGTATATTCCATGTTATGGATCATGCCATGGGTAAACTGTGCACCGTTAAGCTGCGCACCGGCCCATTCCATGCCAGTATTGGCCGCACACTCACAGAAATACACATGATTTTCCCGTGGAAAACGCTCCAGATCTTCATAAGTGAACACCAAGGGCGTATCGACCAGCCCGTTAATCATCAAACGGTAATCGCTTTTCTTGAGATCAATCGCGCCAGAGTGGTGACGCTCAAAGGCACAGCCCTGCGGCGTGATTGTGCCGTCGAGTGCATGAATGGGCGTAAAATTGATCGAACTGACCGTATCGGCGGTCAACCATTCCACGTTACGACGAATGACATCCGCCTCATATTCAATCGGCAATCCATAGGGTGTGGCATCCACGCCATCACCGAAGCTTTGTGCCCAATCTTGTGGATTGACGATCAAAGGGTCAGCGGCTTGCGCTTGCGCGGCGGAGGAGGTCACAACCCCTGCCCCAATCGCAGCAGCGCCCCCTAAGAACGCCCGGCGGGATGGCTGTTTGACGGTATGGTTCGACATGGTAATTTCCTTCAATCATACAGGGCCGCCTTAGGCCCCGATAACCTCAACTGAGTTGTTCGGATCCAGTAAGATCGTCCCTTGCTTGCGGATATGGTTTTCCACCACATCCCAAATTTGTGGCCCCTCAGTACCTTCGTTGACGCTGGCCCAACCGGCGATCGTATAGGTTTTCGCAGCCTCGATCTTCTCGCCTGTTTTCAACAAAGTCATTTCAGTTATCCGCTGACCCTGGGGTTTGTTGATATCGATCCGATAGCCAAGGCCCCCCACCCGCACCATATCCCCGCCTTGCTGATAGTAAGGATCCGGGTTGAACAAATTATCGGCGACATCTTCCAAGACAATATGCAGGAATTCACCGGTCATCTCTGTGCGATAGACCTCACCATAAGACATTGAAGTAACGTTCCAAATATCTTCACGGGTAATATCTTGGCCCGGTAAGATTGACGGCCCCCAGCGCACGCCGGGCGACAAGGCGATATCTGCGTCCCGCTCTTCGATCAATGCGTTGCAAATGAGATCATCCCATGTACCGTTGAAATTTCCACGGCGGTATAGTGTTTGATTTTCTGCAGTGCGGCCGATGACTTCACGCAGCTCAGTCTCATAAGGGGCGCGCTGTGCGTCGATAACTTTTGCAACCTCTGCATCTGGCTCAATCACATCTGAGAAGATCGGGATCAGCTTGTGACGGAAACCCATCATCTGCCCGTTGCGCACATCCAGATCAACACGGCTGACGAATTTACCATTAGAGCCTGACGCCACGATGATGGTTTTGCCCACCAAAAGCGGCTCGGGCAAAGCGTCATGCGTATGGCCAGACAGGATCACATCAATTCCTGCCACAATGCCGGCCATTTGTTTATCCACATCAAAGCCGTTGTGACTTAAACAGACCACTAAATCAGCCCCCTTGGCGCGCACTTCATCCACCATCATTTGCATGTTCTCATCGCGGATACCGAAGGCATATTCTGGGAACATCCACCCTGGATTGGCGATGGGCATATAGGGG
>DGOD01000338.1:24182-29112 GCA_002389265.1 Gammaproteobacteria bacterium UBA4475 | reverse complement strand
GCCCGACCCAATGCCGTGATCAGATCAATGCCGTTTTGCCCAAGTTGACGGATACTCGCGAGCATGGTTTACCTGAATGCCGAGTGGTTGAGGGAATCGTGGTTCAGAAGCTGATCACGAAAATCTGTGGCCGGGTAATGGAAAGGTACCGGACCATCCGGCAGCCCTTTGATGAATTGCTGAACGCGCGGTGTATCTTGCTTGAAAAGCTCCTCAGGCGCGCCAGAACCGATCACCTTACCGTCTGAAATGACATAAATGAGATCTGCGATACTCGCTGTTTCATGAATATCATGAGACACGATAATACTGGTCATGCCAAAAACATGGTTCAGGGTTTTGATCAGCTGAACAACCACACCGAGGGCAATGGGATCCAGACCGGCAAAGGGTTCATCGTACATGATCAACCGCGGATCAAGCGCTATTGCTCGCGCTAACGCCACCCGTCGATTCATGCCACCGGACAACTCGCTCGGAAATAGCTCACTCGCGCCACGCAGACCAACGGACTGAAGTTTAATCAGCACCAGATCGCGAATCATATCATCGGGCAGGTCAGTATGAATCCGCAATGGGAAGGCCACGTTTTCAAACACCGATAAGTCAGTGAACAGCGCACCACTTTGGAACAACATGCCCATCGACTTACGCACGTCGAATAATTCTTTGCGCGACAATTGCGGGATCCGCCGACCATCAACCTCGACGATGCCTCGCTCCGGCCGCAACTGACCACCAATAAGGCGCAGCAGCGTCGTCTTGCCGGTGCCGCTGGGCCCCATAATGCCAACGATTTTACCCCGTGGCACTTTCAGAGAAATTCCATTAAAAATTCTGCGGCGCCCACGACTAAAAACCACCTCACTAATCGTGATGTGGTCTTCGCTGAGATTATTGACTTGATTGTTCATTCTTCGGAAATCATCTACATGGGTTTGGATGTCTTTCGCGCCGGAGCGGCTCACCAACGGGACTTCATATTAACAATGATTTGGTTGGCGACATAACTCTTAGTTCTCGGATTTTGATTTTTGCGCATCATACTGACGAAAAGATTGCCTTGATACTGGCTCAAGCAGCATCTACAGTTCGCCTGGCATTATATTGCGCACTCGAATCAAAAATTTACCGTTTTGATCCCCGGCGCTTATTGCAGTCTGACTGCTGATACACTCAAAATGACTGTGTGACGCGATATGTATCGATTCAGGCCTGATAGTAGCATCGTTAGTCACCCGTTAACCGTCAGCCACTCACCCAATCCGCTCACCTAAGCCACTCGTTATGTACACAACTCGAAATATCCTGCTAATTTCACTCATCATCCTGTTCGCGGCCACCATTAACTGGCTCATCGACCAGCAAGAACCTGCAGACAATGGGCTCAGTATCGGACGAAATGATCCAGACCTTTACATGCTGAATGCCAAAATCACCCAGTTCGCGACCAATGGTGGCCGACAGCATGAAATCATAGCCAGTCGCCTGACCCACTTTCCTCTGACGGACATGACCGCGCTCATCTCGCCTGAAGTCAAATTATTTGCGCACAATGCGACGAACCCCTGGAAGATTACGGCAGATAATGGCCGCCTGTTGCCAGAATCTCAGCTTCGAGATGAAAGCCTTGAACTCTGGGACAATGTCTCCGCAGAAAAAGCAGATCTTCGAGGTGAATTCATTAAAATCAAGACCGCAAGTTTGACCGTCTACCCAGGTCAGGATTTTGCCGAAACCGACCAAATGGTCACTATTGACGGGGTCGGCGGCCGCACTAGCGCAGCGGGCATGCAGGCCTATCTGAATGAAGGCCGTTTTGTGTTCGTCTCCGACGAGGCCAACAAGGTAGTCACCACCTTGTTGCCGGCCAAAGCACCCTGACGATTAAATAACCTATTTGGCTCATGGCGCGACCCCGAACACCCTTCCGGATGAATCGACGCTATATTGATTTCTGATGAGCACAATCTCTAGAGACTGAGCGTCCCCGACTGGGTTAGAATACACTCGTGAAAAACCTAAACCTACTTCTACTGACCCTTTGCAGCTGGCACGCGCTGGCGTTAAATTCTGACAGCGAGCAGCCGATTCAAATCAGCGCGGACGCGGGCATGGTCAACGAGGCAGCGGGTATTTCCACCTATTCGGGCAACGTCGCTATCGACCAAGGCAGCATGCATATCGCCGCCGATGAGGTGGAGGTCGTCATTGCCAACAAGCAGTTGGTAAAAATTATCGCCCGCACAGGCCCCAATTCACAGAAATTAGCGCGCTACGAGCACCTGCCTGACAATGCGACGAAACCCGTCGTCGCTGAGGCTAAGTTAATTACCTATCTAGCCTCAGAGGCAAACTTGCACCTCAGCGGTCAGGCGAAACTCGAGCAGGTACAGGGTAGCTTTTCCGGCGATTTACTACTCTACGATGTCAACCGCGGCATTGTTGAAATAAAGAGTGGTCGCGGTGAAGGCGACCGCATTAAGATGACCATTAGCCCACAGCAACCGTAAACCTTGCCTATGCATGTTCTTCAAGCCACTAATCTTGCCAAAAGCTTCCGCGGTAAAGCAGCGGTAATCGATGTCTCGCTTTCGGTTAAAAGTGGCCAGGTCGTGGGTTTATTGGGCCCCAACGGGGCAGGCAAAACCACCTGTTTCTATATGATCGTCGGCTCCATCAGTGGCGAGGCTGGAAAAATTCAGTTTGATGACATCGACATGACCTCCATGCCCATGCACGAACGCGCTCGAACAGGCCTTGGCTATCTGCCGCAAGAAGCCTCCGTTTTTCGCAAGCTGACCGTCGCTGAGAATATTTTGGCGATTCTGGAGATTCGCAAGGACCTCGACCACCACCAGCGGACCGAACGCCTCGAGTCATTGCTCGCCGAGTTCCACATCAACCATATTCGCGACAGCCTCGGCATGTCCTTGTCCGGTGGCGAACGACGCCGGGTCGAGATCGCGCGAGCGCTGACCACAGAACCTGCGTTTATACTTCTTGACGAGCCTTTCGCGGGAGTTGACCCGATTTCTGTCAAGGATATCAAAGGCATCATCCAGCAATTGTCAGCCCGGGGTATCGGCGTACTCATCACCGACCATAACGTCAGAGAGACCCTGGATATTTGCGAAAAAGCCTATATCGTCAATCAAGGTCGCATCATTGCTGAAGGACCGACCCAGACAATTCTCGAGGACGAACAGGTGCGGCAAGTCTATCTCGGCAATGATTTCCGCATGTAGGGCCTAAACGGTTTCGCAGGCCAAATTTTCGATCACATAATCAGCGAATTAACAAGATTCACTTCGTTCGAGAGCATGAGTAATATCACCCTATGGCAATGAAACCATCACTCACTCTCCGGCTTGGCCAACAACTGCGCATGACGCCGCAATTGCAGCAGGCGATCAAACTGTTACAGCTCTCCACCCTGGACCTGCAGCAGGAAATTCAGGACGCTCTAGACTCCAACCTGATGCTTGAGGAGTTGAGCGGCGAAGAAGATACGGCCGACGAGAAAACCGATGAGAAAACATTGGACGACTATGATGCCAGTGATGCCATGCAGAGTGACGATAACGGCCTAGCACCTGACAGTGATGATGGTGGCAGTGAGAACGATGCTGAGATCGAGATAGTCGAACTTTATGACGCGGAACTCGATGGCGATTATCAACTGGATACTGGCGAGCAACTCGCCTCAGAAACCATCTCGGACGAACTACCCATTGATAGCGTCTGGGAAGATGTCTGGGATGAAGCGACGCCAATGAGCAGCCAATCTGGCGCTGGCGGCGACAACGACGAGGACTATATTGACACGCGCAACGTCGTCTCTACATCCCTTCAGACTCACCTTGAAGACCAGCTGAACTTGCGCCGACTCTCTGAGACTGACGAACTGATCGCCATGACTATCATCGACGGTCTAGACAGTCAGGGAGTCCTAACGGTCAGCCTCGAAGATATATTGCTCAGCATCCCGCCAGAGTACGAATGCGAAATGGACGAGGTGCTCGCTGTTCTGCATTTAATTCAACACCTAGATCCGGTGGGTGTCGCAGCACGGGATCTGCGCGAGTGTCTGATCATTCAACTCAAGGCGTTGCCTGAGCAGACCCTGTGGCGAAATGAAGCCATCACCGTCGTCAGCGATTACATCACGTCCCTCGCCAATCGCGACTACGCACTATTGATCAGAAAAACCAAACTCAAAGAAGATGAATTACGTCAGGTCATTGCTCTCATCCAGTCGCTGGACCCTAGACCCGGCGCCGATATCGCCCCTAGCACCACAGAGTACATAGAACCTGATGTTTTGGTCAGCAAGAAAAAGGGCCGCTGGACGGTTGAATTGAATCCTAAATCTGCACCCCGGATTCGCGTCAACCAAGAGTATGCTTCTATGATAAAACGTGCCGACAATAGTAGCGACAACACCTACCTCAAGAACAACCTACAAGAGGCCAGATGGTTCATTAAGAGCCTGCAGCAGCGCAACGACACGCTTTTAAAGGTATCGACCAAGATCGTCGAGTATCAACGAGGTTTTCTCGAATATGGAGAGCAAGCCATGAAGCCTTTGGTATTGCACGAAATCGCCAGCGCCGTTGACCTGCACGAATCGACGATCTCCCGAGTGACAACCCAGAAATACATGCTGACGCCCGCAGGGGTCTTCGAGCTCAAGTACTTCTTCTCCAGTCATGTTAATACTCAGGCAGGGGGCGAAGTTTCCTCGACAGCTATTCGTGCCCTGATCAAACAGTTGGTCGCTGCCGAAAATCCTAAAAAACCCCTGAGCGACAGCAAAATAGTGAGCTTGCTCGCCGATCAGGACATCATGGTTGCTCGCAGGACAATTGCCAAATACCGAGAATCTTTAATGATTCGACCATCAAATGAGCGCAAGCAACTGGTCTAA
>DGOD01000338.1:12776-24174 GCA_002389265.1 Gammaproteobacteria bacterium UBA4475 | reverse complement strand
TTGGGTGGTTAAAGTCAGACCAAAGGAGTAGCTATATGCAAATTACTGTCAGCGGGCATCATGTCGACATCACTAATTCACTGCGTAGTTATGTTGATACAAGGCTTGAAAAGCTTGAGCGACACTTCGATAAGATTACCCACATTAATGTGATTCTCACGGTTGAAAAGCTTCGGCAGAAAGCGGAGTCGACGGTGCTTATTTCTGGTGGCGAAGTCTATGCTGACGCTGAGTCCGATGACATGTATGCCGCTATCGATATGTTGACTGATAAGCTGGACCGACAGCTGATCAAGCAAAAAGAAAAATTCAGCGATAAAAAGTTAAAAATCCGCTAGCACACCGCAAATAATAGGCGGACCAAGGACAGATGAAAGGCAGAGTTTGGTCAGTAGCCGAATTAATCCACTCGGCGCCTGACCAATCTGGTTGGCCGAGCGCCTATTTACCACTAAACCTCAACTTAGCTCGACGTCTTTTTGACTGGCTTGGTATAATTACCACCACGAAGGTAGCAATAAGCCACCCAAAGCCACACCATCGGCTTTTATTCGCCGATGACTTATTTAGACAAGTAACGAACTCAGCAGCAGAGCAGACGTGAATATTGAATCCATTTTAAGCTTGAGTCGGACTCACGCTAATATCCAGGCCACTAGTAAAAAGCGCGCCATCGAGGAAGCCGCGAAGCTAATCGCTGCCAGCATGGAAGGTCTCGACGCTGAAGAAATCTATAACTGCCTGATCGCTCGTGAAAAACTCGGCACTACCGCTATCGGGCATGGCATCGCCATTCCTCACTGTCGGCTCGGCAGCTGCCAGGAAATCGTCGGTAGTCTCATATCACTCCAAGAGCCCGTTGACTTCGGGGCCTTCGACGATCAAGGCGTGAGCTTAATGTTTGTTATGTTAGTACCTTCCGAGGAAGTGGAAGAGCACCTGCAAGCCCTGGCAATGTTAGCTGAGCGATTTGAAACAAAATCCTACCGCGACCTGCTGGGCGCCGCTGAGAACCATCAGGCGTTATTCGAGCGAGCAATCCTGCCGCTGACGCCCTCCACTGACAATCCCTAATGGCGACTCTGTCGCTCAAAGCAAGGAACTCTCTATAACCTATGATTTCCCTTATTATCATCAGCGGTCGGTCTGGTTCAGGTAAAAGCACGGCGCTGCACGTGCTCGAAGACATGGACTATTATTGTATCGATAATCTACCCGTGAGCCTGCTGGAACCGCTGATCCTGCGCCTTAGCAAAGAGCAGGTGACACAGAAAGTCGCTGTGAGCATTGATGCCAGGAATATCGCCGCCGACCTGGCGCTGTTTCCCGAAATCATGGACAAAATCGACAGCCATATAGTCAATATTAAAATTGTTTATCTAGATTCAAATGGACCGACACTCGTCAAGCGCTTCAGCGAAACCCGGCGCAAACACCCACTGTCAGACAAAGGCACAGCGCTTCGAGAGGCGCTGGAACTTGAGTCAAGCCTGCTGGGGCCAATAGCCTTGATGGCGGACCTGACGATAGAAACCTCAAACCTGACGATTCATGAACTTCGTGATCTGGTGCGAACTCGCGTTACCGGCGAGCGCCACGAGTTCGCCTTATTGTTCTTGTCCTTCGCCTACAAAAATGGCGTACCCGTGGATGCCGACCTGGTATTCGATGTTCGTTGCCTGCCAAACCCCCACTGGAAGGCTAATCTGCGGTCTTTGACAGGCTTGGACGAGCCCGTACGGGCGTTTTTAACGTCACAGGGCGAAGCCAACGCAATGCTCGCGGATATCGGTAACTTTTTAACCAAGTGGCTACCACAATTTGAAGCCAATAATCGCAGTTATATGACCGTTGCTATTGGCTGCACCGGTGGCCAGCACCGATCAGTCTTTATCAGCGAGCGGCTAAAGCAGGATTTTGAATCTAAATGGACAAATGTGCAGATACGTCACCGGGAATTAAGTAAGATCACGTCATCCCGCAGCTGACAGAGAAACATTTGTGTGATTGAGCAACAAACCACTATTCAGAACAAACTCGGCATGCATGCCAGAGCTGCCTCAAAGTTCGTGGGAGTCGCACAGCGGTTTTCTGCCGACATCACTGTCACCAACGGTGATCAAACTGCGAATGGTAAGAGTATTATGTCGATGATGATCCTTCAGGCATCAAAGGGCACTGTTATCAATGTTCGCGCCGATGGCGAAGACGAAACACTGGCACTCGAGCAAATAATCGCCTTGATTACTAATCTTTTCGACGAAGCAGAGTAACTGCAGGCAATTTATGCCAGAGCCCAAAGAAGCCAGAATTTTATCCCCCAGAGAAGCTCTGAGCGATTTATTCGAATCTGGCACCTACAATCAAATTAAAAATCTGTTGGACTCCCTGCGCCCGGCGGATATTGCGGCCCTGCTAGAATCGTCACCTCCCAAAGAGCGGACGATCATTTGGAACCTGATTCCAGATGATGAACAAAGTGAGATCCTTCAGCAAGTCGACCCCGATGTCATTCCTGATTTACTTGCGGATAAATCCGCTGAAGAACTCCTGCCACTTCTCGAGCAAATCGTTTCCGACGATGATCTAACCGACATCCTCCAACATCTACCTGATGCAATCACCTATCAGGTACTGCAATCAATGGACTCTCAGGACCGGGCTCGGGTTGAGAACCTCCTCTCCTACCCGGAGGATACAGCTGGCGGCCTCATGGACACGGACACCATCAGTGTCCGTCCTCGAGTCACTCTGGATGTTGTATTGCGGTATTTGCGCCGGCATACCGAGTTGCCACAGATGACCGATAATCTGGTTGTCGTTAACAGCAATGATGAGTATATCGGCCTGCTATCCATCAGTACGTTATTGGTTTCTGACCCTTCAATGACGGTTCGAGAAATGATGGTGACCGAAGTTGAGCCCATCCAAGCCAGCGCTCATCGTTCAGAAGTTGCCGCCATGTTCCAGCGCTATGACCTGGTGTCAGCACCCGTAGTAGGTCCCACAGGCAAACTCCTGGGTCGAATCACTATTGACGATGTGGTAGACGTTATCGTCGATGAAGCTGACCATTCTCTGCTTGGCATGGCCGGCTTGACTGAGGACGAAGATACCTTTGCACCCATCATGAGGACGGCAAGAAGTCGAGCCGTCTGGTTAGGCGCGAACCTGATGACCGCTTTTCTCGCCTCTGCAGTAATTAACATTTTTGAAGAAACCATCGCCAAAGTGGTGGCCCTCGCCGTATTGATGCCTATAGTGGCCAGCATGGGCGGGGTCGCTGGCAGTCAAACACTGACCCTGGTCATCCGCAGCATGGCGCAGGGCCAACTGGTGGAGAGCAACAAACGCTGGCTCATGAACCGGGAGCTCGCGGTTGGCGCCATCAATGGCGCTTTGTGGGCGATCATCGTCGCCGCCGCCGCCTCCGCTGTCTTCGGCGACTACATGCTAGGCTTGATTATTGCGACGGCACTTATTCTCAATATTGTCGTCGCTGCGCTTGCGGGGGCCTTGTTGCCCGGTATACTTAAAAATATGGGTATCGATCCTGCTATTGCCGGCAGTGTTATACTAACGACGATTACTGACGTCGTCGGGTTTATGTCTTTCCTGGGCCTGGCCACTCTGTTTTATCGGTGACACGGCGCCCCCTAATGAACGTTTCGTTTAATCCTTGTCGACTCGTACATTCAGAACACTCAACTGAACTAGACCCATTGACTTCCACTGAACACACCAGGAAAAACCTTACCTGTCATGAATGATGAAGAAGATTTTGTAGAATATGACGACGACTCACCGAGCAAGTCGCAGCGTAAACGCGATATGCACGCTCTACGAGATATGGGCGAAAGACTGCTCGAATTGCCCGACGCGCATGTCAGGGAACTCCTGCCTTCGAATATTATGGACGCGTTGACGGCCTGCAGAAAGATCACCAAAGGCAATGCCCGCAAACGTCAGATGCAATATGTCGGCAAACTTTTGCGCCAAGTGGAAACCGACAAACTCCAAGCCTTACTGGATCGATTCGATGCCAGCTCCCAGGATCATGTGAACAAATTCCACAAGCTCGAACGCTGGCGTGAGCGTTTATTGAGTCAAGATGCCACCGTCACCGAAGAGATTATCAGTGAAACGCCTGACATCGACCGGCAGCATTTACGCCAACTTACACGTGCAGCAGTCGCTGAACGAGACCAGAACAAGCTACCCCCGGTTCAGTTTCGAAAGCTATTTCAGTATTTAAAATCTTTTGAGATCCACACCGACGCAGAAGCTGACCACGGCCTTGTAGATGATATCGAAAAGGATAATCAAGCGTAACTAAAGACGCCGTTGCTGATGCACCGGCATGTCGCGGCGCATCCTATGTACTGCATCGAGGTCTATGTCAGCGAGCAAAACCCCCTCACCGAGCCCCAATTTTGCTATCACTTCACCCCAGGGACTTATCACCATACTATGGCCGAACGTCTCGCGGCCGGAGTCATGCACCCCGCCCTGGCAAGCCGCGATGGTATAAGCGACGTTTTCAATGGCACGGGCCCGCATCAAGACTTCAAAATGCGCCTCACCCGTCACTCGGGTAAACGCCGATGGCATGAGAAGACACTCCGCACCCTCTGCAAACAGAAGTCGGTATAACTCCGGGAAACGGATGTCGTAACAAACAGAGAGTCCTATCTTCCCGAGCGGAGTTGGCACTACTACCAACTCGTCACCCGGCTCAAAGGTCAGCGACTCTCGATAATGTCGCTGCGAATCGGCAACCTCGACATCAAACATATGAATTTTGTCATAACGTGCAATTTCAACGCCATCGGGGTTATAGACAATTGAGGCTGCACGCACCCTACCAGCAGTTGGGATATCGCCGTTCGCGCGTCTGGCCAAGGGCATAGTACCCGCAAATATCCAGCAGGAAAGCTCATTCGCTAAGGCTGCCATGAAGGTTCGAATCGGCGGCTCCAACCCCTCTTCTCGCTCGCCGATTTGGTAGGTGTTCGGCGCCGCTAACGCGGCGAAATTTTCCGGCAAGAAAATAAATTTTGCTGATCCAGCCGCCTCGCGAATCAGGGCATCCACCCGCATCAAATTGTCATCAACAAATTGGCTACTCACCATTTGTATCAGCGCGATCGTGTTCTTCATGGGATACCCACAGCTTTGTTATCGATATCAGGCATTATTAATGCTATTGCGTTTCAGTCGGGCTTGGTTCGACATCGATTTTCGACTTGACGTCGCCGAATTCACTAGCAGCCTCAGCTTCTGGTGTTTCTCGAATAGAATCGTTAAAGATGGAAATGAACTCAACCACCGGCAAATCCACGGTCCCTGAGACTTTGTATTTAGCGCTGGTCATTCTGTTGATTTGATCTTCGAATATTTTCTGCGCAAGAAACACACCGGCACCTACCAATGGATTTGCCAAGGCTGAATAGGCCGCATACCAGGGTAAATTGCGCCCCACTGGTAGCGTTACAATTAAATCGTTATCAAGTTCACCAGTCTTGATATTCATCTGCCCGCCGACTCTAAAAATACTGCTAGCACCCTCGATTGTAATGGGCTCCGCGACATCAACAATACCGTGATTAAATCGTGCGCTGCCGTTAATTTTGTCAAAGGAAAATCCTTCATTCACAATATCTGAAAAATCAAACCTAAACCGCCTGGCCAATGACGCGAAGTCAAAAACACCGAGAAGTTTAAGAGCCCCGGTACTGGTCTCAGCCTGGACAAATCGCCCGTCTTTAGCGCTTATTGAAATCTCACCTTCAATGTTATTTATGTCGATCATGGTCGGCGAGCCAGACCATTTAACATCGCTGTCGAAAATAAAGTTATTACCCTGAATACTCGAGGCGAAGCCCCACTGTTTTAACGCAAGCGCCAAGTCAATCACTTTGACGACACCGACAAAATGACTAAACTGCGATTCATTATTGACCCGCCATAAGACACCCGATTTCGATTCGATCTCTAGTCCCTTGAAATTCGCCGACAGCATCTCAAACGCTCCGCCTTCATCGTCTGGCCGAAAATTAAATGCCCAGCTACCATAGCTCTCGGCGTCCACCGTGACATTTTTCGCGCGAAAGTTGGCCGGGACCAAATCAACGGGATCTAATCCTTGCATTGGATCAGCCCCGGCTTCGGTTGTGATGAAGCGCAGATAATCGAGATCTAGCTCTATGGGAGCCTCTTCTTGATCCGGGATACTGATCAGCCCTTTTAATAACTCGTTGGTCAACTCAACATTCCAGGCATCCTGTTGCCGTGAAATTTGCATGTAGACCGATTCAAGCTCAAAACCCTGAATATTGAGTCGGCCAACTTGTAGATCGACCGACGCCAGAGTCTGAGCAATTTCCGACTCCAGCGACACTTCTGTATTGCCTTCCAGCTCGTCGCTGAGCTGGCGCCATTGCCCATAGTCAGCTTCTTCAATGGCACCAGTAACCCGCAACTTGTCGAAGGCCACAGCGCCAAGGGGGCTCGGACCGAAGTGGATTCGGCCGCCTACCAACGTACCTGCGCGACTCTTAAGTAAGGCATGAACATTGTCACCCAGGGATAGGCTAATTTCATCAGACGACTCAAAAAACGTTTGCTGATACCTCATAGGTAAAAGATCAGCGGCTAATTTAGCCATAGGGCTTGGCAAATCAATCTCAACACCCTGCAGGTCTGAGGTGATATCTACAGACATGCCTGATTCCAATGCACCGACGGGAATTCGCACAACGGAATGATAATCAAATTTCCCTAATGCTTTCGCAAGCAGCGCCTGACCTGACCACTTATATACTTCATCGATACTCGCGCGACCATCACCGACAATGAGGATTTCAAGAATCGCACCCGTCGCGTCACAAGTGGAGGCGATTTCATTGCGGGCCAAATCACCGAATATCGACGCGGTAAAAGGCGCTGAATTCAGCCCGCGGTCACTGTCATAAGTAAAATTTCCGACGATGTCTTTGATCGCTAAATCAAGCTCACTCATGAAGAGGTCCCCGCTATCAATGTTTATCGACAGATCGACCCTAACAGGCTCACCGGCTCGCAAGCCAATAGGCACGTTCATGTTGATATCTCCGTGCATTTGACCGGTAGCTACCCAGGCATTCGCCATCTGACCTGTGAGCGCGGCGAGCGGGGTTTCGTTCAGAATCTTGACACCATCACTAAAGTCACCGTGGACGGCGCCATTCACGAAGATTGAGTCAGCGCGGCCTTCTGCTGTTATCGGCAGTCTGACCGAGATTTCCTCGAGCCGGCTATCGAAGATAGCGGCAGTGGCAGCATTCGATTCCACTAGTGCATTATTGACATAGATCGTCGCTTCCAGATCCTGCAGTGGTGGCCAGGCAGGGTCATAGGCTACGATGGCGTCGTCGACGTCGAAGTACAGTTCGTGCACCTTGCGAATTTTCGGTGCGTCCCGAAAAAGCGACCCATGAAACAGCAAACCACCTTCAGCTACCGTCCCACCGAGAATAGCCCGGCCAAGCCATTCTCGAAGCGTGTCACTCAACACGTCAGGGAGATACCGATTTGCGTTATTCAGGTCGGCGTGCCGCAGGCCAATTTCCAGTCCCCAGGTGTGATTCGCACGATCTGCGGGCAAGTTGACCAGCACTCTGCCCGCAGCCACTAGTTCGCCTTCGGTCAACTCAATCAGACCGCTGCGGAGTTGTATCGCTTCTGGTTTCACTAAATAGTTCAGGCGCACTTGCGCAGTATCGAACGACCATGGCTTTGAGAACATAGATTCAAAGTTAAGCTCGAATGGCGCCTGATTATGTATATCCAGGTAGCCACTTTCGAGTCCCATCGAGGCGAAACCATCGAGATGGCTAATCCCCGGCAGCGCCAAGTGGGGCTTCAACCCGAGACCATGAATTTGCGCCGTCAAATGTGGCACTGGGGTCGTGTTGAGATGATCTATATGCACGAATAATTGATCTAACTCACCGGTTAAAGCCATAGCACTTAAGGTATCAATACCCTGTTGCGACAACAACGCAGTGCGCTCGCCTAAGCCACTCACCGCGCCAACTAAATGCGCAATAGACAGCTTGGGCACGGCCAACGCCAACGACTGGATCCCCGTCAGATCTCGATAGGCGACAGACATACCATCGAGCTCTAGACGTTTACTTCCTACATTCGCGCTCAAAGATTCAAAATAGAGCTGAGCCTCGCTGGGATCCTCGCGCACGACGACAAATTCACTGCGAACATCTTCGAGCAAATCAACCTGTCGTCCGTTGACTAAGGCTGTCACAGCACTCGTCAGAGTGGCCCCTCTTAATTCAAAGATCTCACCATCAAATTCAAGCCAAAATTCTCCACTCATATCGAGCTCAGTGAATTCAAGCTTGTGCTTGCCAATCGGCGGGATCAGGTCGGCCAACTCAACACTAGGGACTTGCAGGTACAAACTCGCAAAAAAACCGCCAAGATATCGAGGATCACCACGAAATTCGCCGAGTAGTTGCAGACCGTCTTTGTAAGGATTGTTACCCAATCGTTCCACGAAGAGCGGTAGCGACATGGTTTTCTTGTCTCCATCTGCGCGTAACTCAAACACCTGGTCAATCTGATTTCGAATTTGGTAATGGGCATTACGAGTCACAACGTCAATATTAATGGACGTCATTTCGATTGACTCAAGGTAAGGCACCGAAGTCAACAATGCGGTGAAATCTGGTGGGTTGTCCGCTACTGGCATGCCATCGACATACCAATTGCCCGCAGTGTCCTGCGCCAACTTCAACGATAAACTGTCAATCAGCAGATCACTGACAACAATCTGTCTCTCGAGAAAACTGTGCAAAGAGTTCAGCTCTACCGACAAATGATCAAAAGTGATGCCAGCAGCAGCATTTCCGATTCTGAACCCATCTATCTCAAGCTTCGGGTCAAGATAGTGCCACTCCCCCCTCAGCGCACCAATATGTACAGGCACATTAAGCGCATTGGAAAGTAACTCCTCGATGTTGACACGATAATCGTTCACGTGGGCGATCGCCAAGCGCCCTATGGAGACGTAGGCGGCGACTAGAATCAGCAGGCCAAGCAGCATTGCCTCCAGGGAATTGACAACAAGTCGTTGGTTGTTTTGAGCTTTCATGGCTACCTAAAACTGAAGCGGCACGACAACATCAAACTGCTCCTGACTGTAACTCGTCTCGACTTGCAGTCGGATCGAACAGTCCAGCGCGCTGGATAAGTCAGCGATGCAAATTGCATCTTCATCTAACAAACGATCAATAACTGGTTGCGCGGCCATTATCACACACTCGCCACCAGAAAATTTGAGGGCTTTGCGCTGTATCTCTCGATAGATTTCCAGACAAACCGTCTCCGCAGTTTTCAAAAAACCCTTTCCATCACAAGCAGGACAAGGCGCGCACATCATCTTAAGTAAACTCTCATGCGTCCTTTTGCGTGTCATCTCCACCAGGCCCAAGTCTGATATTTCGGAGATATTCCACTTCACGCGATCCACCTGTTGACCTTTCTCCAGCGTCCTGACCACTTGGCGCTTGTGTTCTTCATCGATCATGTCGATAAAATCAAGAATGACAATCCCACCGATATTTCTCAACTTGAGTTGTCGGGGTATCGCCGCCGCGGCCTCAAGGTTAGTTCGATAGATGGTATCTTCAAGATCACGGCGCCCGACAAACGCACCGGTATTAACATCCACCGTGGTCATCGCTTCGGTCTGATCTATCACCAGGTAACCCCCCGACTTCAGCGGCACGTTACGATCCAACGCGGCCGTAATTTGGTCCTCTAAATTGTGTGCATCAAATATTGGCACCTTGAGAGAAACCAGCTGCAAGCAAGCAAGCTTTTCGGGAATAAAGTCTGTCAGAAATCGCTCAATGGCCTGATAGACCTTTTTGTTGTCGACGAGAATACTCGCGGTCTCTCGATTAATGATATCCCGCATCGCCCGCAAGTGAATAGGTAAGTCTTCATAAACGCTTGATGCTGGCGGCGCACTGCGGCCTTGCTCATCAATCAGCCGCCAACGCTTGCGTAACAATTCCGCATCGAGCCGGATTTCCTCTTCAGTCGCCCGCTCTGAGGCTGTGCGAACAATAAATCCATCTGCATCTTCCGGCCGATGAATCTCAGCCATGATAGCCTGGAGCCGTTCACGGGCAGCGGTGTCTTCTATTCGTTGGGAAATACCTATGTGGGAATTTTTTGGCGTATAAACCAAAAATCGAGACGCGACCGAAATACTGGTCGTAGCACGCGCGCCCTTGGTGTTGATAGGCTCTTTAGTCACCTGTACCAGAATTTCCTGCCCATCTCGAAGCACTTGTTGGATCGGCGGATACTGAATTTTTTTGTCAGCCGCAGCTTCAATGAACTTGAATTGCGAATCCACAAGGTCCGTAATATGCATAAACGCGGCCCGCGGCTGCCCTATGTCAACGAAGGCACTTTGTAAACCCGGCAATACGCGGACAACCTTACCTTTATAAATATTGCCTACTGTTACTCGAGTATGGGACCGCTCGATGAATATTTCTTGCAGCAACCCGGACTCGACAAGCGCCACCCGCGTTTCCAATGAAGAGACACTGATGATAATTTCTTCAGCCATGCTGAAATACTTCCTGTATCAAATATCATTCATTTCCCGCCAGGCAATCTATGCCAAAGCGCGCGAGACAATCAGCGGTTTCCCGCAGGGGTAGCCCCGCAACATTGCTACTACTTCCTATGATCGACTCAACAAAAATGGCGCCGATGCCCTGGATTCCATAAGCACCTGATTTATCTTGAGGCTCACCAGTGAGCCAATATTTTCGGCATTCTTGCTCGTTAACCTGACGGAAATTGACTTCCGTCTCAACGCTAAAACTCTCCTGATAGCCATCTGCCAACCTGCTGACAGTCACTGCAGTGACAACGGTATGGCGACGGTTAGACATCCGGCGCAACATATTCACTGCATCTTCTTCATCCTTAGGCTTACACAGGATTTCGTTGTCGAGCACAACAATGGTATCAGCACAGAGCACGACAACTTCCAAATCCCGCTTCGAGGCATCAGCAGCGTCGGCCTCAAGCAGATGCCTGGCGGCGACTGATTTGCCTTTCGACATACGAATGGCATAGTCGCAAGCTTGCTCCCCAACCATTGGGGTTTCATCAATATCAGGCGTAATCACATCGAACGACAGGTTGAGCTGCCGCAACAGTTGCGATCTACGCGGCGAAGCCGAGCCCAGCACGAGCGCAATCAAATTGAGTTCCTCATTTTTCGCGAAGCGTAAAATCAACACCTTCGCTCTGCATATCAGGTTACATCAAACAAACGGCGCGCGGAACGCAACACTAGAAATACCCA
>DGOD01000338.1:0-12635 GCA_002389265.1 Gammaproteobacteria bacterium UBA4475 | reverse complement strand
CTAGACGCCACGTAAACAACCACAATAAGAGCGATCGCATGCTGCCCAATCAAGCTACCCAAAAGAATATCGAGAATAACCCCTAATACCCAAGCGACAGCAATACCAATTCTATAGGGCAAAGCGATCACCCAATAAATCAGCACCAATGCGACCCAGTGTGGCCTCAGATAGCCAAAATCAACGGGCACAAATGCCGGCAACGAGATGATACTGAACACCAAGGCAATGAAAAAGCTAAGCCCAATGAACCAAAGATTATTACTTCGCATATCAGCGACCCGGTGCTTTTCGCGGGCTACTGGCATCACGCAGCATGCGTGTTTCAGTAAACACCAACAAGACGTGACGACTTTTCTCCAACGACGCGCTGGGGATCGCTGTCACGACAGCGAAGGGCTCGCCAGGATCGTGCTCCACCTTACTTACCACGCCAACGGGGTAAGCCACTGGAAAGCGATTTCCCAGACCCGAACTCACCAGCAGGTCACCTTCCTGAATATCGGCGGTGTCTGGCACGTGAATCAACTCCAATTGCCCCGTGATACCGGTGCCTTGAGCGATAAGTCGTAGACTGCTTCGATTAACCTGGACTGGCACCGAATGTGATTCATCGCTGATGAGCAAAGCGCGACTGGTATACAAACTGGTCGCTATCACCTGCCCCATCAATCCTTGCGCATCGAGCACCGCTTGACCAACAAAAACACCAGACTCGCTACCTTTATCCAGGATAACTTCATTGCGCTCAGGATCAGGATCAACACCAATCAGCTCAGCCACAAGGACGTTATCTTGAAGTTTTGCAGCTGACCCAAGCAGGTCACGTAATCGATCGTTCTCCGCATCAAGCGCCGCCATTTTGATAACTTTCGCCCGAAGAAGCAGCTGATCTTGTTTAAGGAGTCTGATCTCGGCTCGCATATCTGCCTGTGAAGCAAAGGTTTCCTGCGCCAGAATCGCGGTTCTCGCTGGGTAGTCTGCAGTGACGACTATCGGTGTCACGACGATGCTCAGAACCGACCTGACCGAATCTAGATAGTCAGTATAGTAATCCAGCGCCAGCAACCCCAGTGACAGGACACTGAAGAACAGCATCTTATAGCCGATTGTTGTTTCTTCGAGAAATAGCGATTTGATAATTCAAATCCCGTTGAGATCCAATGGAGGCACTAAATAACCTTGCTTAATCCGACGTAGTTATTGGATAGACAATAAGTCACTATCGCCACGATCATCCATAATTTCCAGCGCCCGCCCACCGCCGCGCGCTACACAAGTCAGCGGGTCTTCAGCGATAATCACCGGCAAACCAGTCTCACTGGACAACAGCCGATCAAGACCACGCAACAAAGAGCCACCACCGGTTAACACCAGACCACTTTCAGCGATATCAGATGCTAGTTCTGGCGGGGTTTGCTCCAAGGCACTCTTCACTGCCTGCACAATCACAGACAAAGGCTCCTGCAAGGCTTCAAGAATCTCATGACTATTCAGGGTAAAGCTACGGGGCACCCCTTCGGCCAAGTTCCGCCCACGCACGTCGATTTCACGGACTTCATTATCCGGATATGCTGTCCCAATTTCTTGTTTAATTCGTTCCGCCGTCGCATCGCCAATCAGACTACCTTGCGTGCGCCTCACATAAGCAGTGATGGCTTCATCAAATCGGTCTCCACCGACTCGCACAGACTGGGCATAGACTACGCCGTTGAGGGAAATGACAGCGATCTCAGTGGTACCGCCGCCAATATCAACGACCATGGTCCCCACTGCGTCATGCACCGGCAAGCCCGCACCAATTGCCGCCGCCATAGGCTCTTCAATTAATCTGACATCTCTTGCGCCAGCACTGATCACTGACTCACGGATCGCCCTGCGCTCCACTTCTGTGGACTGACAGGGGACGCAGACCAGGACTCTCGGGCTGGGTCTGATAAAACTATTTTCATGCACTTTTTTAATGAAATGTTGCAGCATCTTTTCAGTCACTTGAAAATCCGCA
Organism: Gammaproteobacteria bacterium UBA4475; assembly: GCA_002389265.1. GTDB lineage: Bacteria > Pseudomonadota > Gammaproteobacteria > Pseudomonadales > Azotimanducaceae > UBA4582. The sequence goes on along the minus strand of DGOD01000338.1, from coordinate 10,630 downwards.
ATCACACCATCTTTCAGCGGTCGAATCGCGGTGATATTACCGGGGGTTCTACCTAACATTCGCTTTGCATCAATACCGACTGCCGCCACACTTTTTTGGTTATTCGTCGTTCGTATCGCGACCACCGAAGGCTCATTCAGGACAATGCCCTTCTCGCGCACATAAATCAGTGTATTTGCCGTTCCGAGATCGATCGACAGATCATTGGAAAACAGGCCCCTCAATTTCTTAAACATGAGTGCAAGGCACCTCGAGATGAGTACTTCGTCAAAAAATTCCTACATCAGCGACACCGTGGCGCCTATGATTTGGATATAAAAACTCTCGTAACTCTATCATTTATTTGAGAATTCATCCAAGAAAACACTCGCTAGATGCGACTTTTGATACTCATCAAGTGTACCGAACGGCTTATCCGGACCAAGCGCCCCTGAAAACAGCGTTTCAGACCAGATAATTCAGCCAGAATCGCAAAAATATTGATGTTCTGTGTAAACCTCATTAGCATCCCCCACCAAAGGTCTATGTGCCTGTCGCTCATTGTCGGAATTCTCTTATGCCACCCATCACAGTTACCCAGGACCTGGTCCTTGCCGTCGCCGAACTGTCTCAGCTCAACATTGATGGTGCCGATATCGATGACTACGCAGTGGACATGACCAAGGTCCTGGCCCTGGTCGAGCAAATGCATGGCGTTGACACCAGTGGTATCGCACCCATGTCGAACCCTACTGACGCGAGCCAGCAACTTCGCGCTGATGAAGTTACCGAAACCGATCAGCGAGAGCGTTTTCAGGCTATTGCGCCAGAAACAGATGGTGGCTTCTACCTTGTTCCACGGGTTGTGGAGTAGACATGAGCGAGCTACACGATAAAACGATCAGTCAATTACTACTTGATCTCGACAATAAGGCTTTTTCCAGTGTCGAACTGACAGGGCACTACCTCGATCGCATCGAGCGCCTAGACCCCGCTATCAACAGCTACATCACCGTCCTTCGAGAACCCGCCTTGGCGCGCGCTGCAGCCATGGACGTCGCCAGGCAGAAGGGCATTCATCCGCCACTGGCCGGAATTCCCATTGCGCACAAGGACATTATTTGTACCCAAGGCGTAAGAACTTCCGCTGGCTCACGCATGCTCGACAACTTTATCGCACCGTACAACGCGACACTGGTTGAGCAGCTCAATGACGCCGGCGTCGTGACCCTGGGCAAAACTAATATGGACGAGTTCGCCATGGGCTCATCCAACGAAAATAGCTACTACGGCCCCGTGCGCAATCCATGGCGAGCCGATCGCGTTCCCGGCGGATCATCAGGGGGCTCAGCGGCCAGCCTGGCAGCGGGTCTCTGCGCCGCCACAACCGGCACAGATACCGGGGGTTCTATTCGTCAGCCAGCCGCATTCTGCGGCATTACCGGCTTAAAGCCCACCTACGGCAGGGTGTCACGCTGGGGCGTCATTGCCTATGCTTCCAGTCTCGACCAGGCCGGGCCAATGGCACGAACCGCAGAAGATGCGGCGCATTTGCTGCAAGCTATGGCGGGCTTTGATCATCGCGACTCCACCAGTATCAATCAGCCAGTACCCGACTATTTAGCCCAGATCAACGGATCCATCAAGGGACTAAAAATTGGAATCTGCACAGAATATTTTGACGAGGGACTGGATGACGATATTCGCACGGCTGTGATGGCGGCCGCCAAAACGCTGGAATCCATGGGGGCTATTCTCTCGGAGGTCAGCCTGCCGAACACGCAACACGCCATACCCGCCTATTATGTGATTGCGCCGGCGGAATGTTCTTCAAACCTAGCCAGGTACGATGGTGTGCGCTTCGGCTATCGCTGCGCTGATCCGGAATCCATTGAAGATCTTTATAAACGCAGCCGTTCTGAAGGCTTCGGCCGAGAGGTCAAGAGTCGTATTATGGTCGGCACTTTTGCGTTGTCTGCCGGCTACTATGAAGCCTACTACCGCAAGGCTCAGCAGATTCGTCGTTTAATCAGCGCAGACTTCAGCCAGGTATTTGACCAAGTTGATTACATCCTAGGACCCACGACGCCGTCAACAGCCTTTAAACTTGGCGAAAAAGTAGACGATCAGGTGGCCATGTACCTGCAGGATATTTACACCATCGCCGTCAACCTCGCGGGTCTCCCAGCCATCTCGATACCGGCAGGTCAAAGCCAGGGTTTACCCATCGGCCTACAACTTATCGGTCGCCATCTCGATGAAGGCGGTCTGCTCAAAGTGGCCCATAACTTCCAGCAAGCATCGGACTGGCACGCTCAACGTCCCAACGACGGCCAATAACCAGGAAATTCACCATGCAAGATTGGGAAATCGTCATCGGTCTGGAGATCCATACCCAGCTCAAGACCAAATCGAAAATATTTTCGGGTGCCAGCACCGACTTCGGTGCGGCGCCCAATACGCAAGCCTGCGCCATTGACTTGGGATTTCCCGGCGTACTGCCCACGGTCAATACCCGGGTGTACGAAAAGGCAGTAGCATTTGGGTTGGCCATTGGCGCCACCATCAACCTGACATCGGTGTTCGACCGCAAAAATTATTTCTATCCTGACTCACCTAAGGGCTATCAAATTACACAACTGGAGACCCCGATTGTCGTCGGCGGCAGCGTCGACATCATTCTCAAAGACGGGTCAGTGAAAACGATTCAGGTGACTCGAGCGCATCTGGAAGAGGACGCCGGCAAATCAATGCACGAGGACTATCACGGTAAGACCGGCATTGATCTGAATCGCGCCGGCACGCCGTTGTTGGAAATTGTCTCAGAACCCGACATGCGATCCGCTGAAGAGGCTGTCGCCTATGCACGTTATATCCATCAACTGGTCACCTATCTTGGTGTGTCTGACGGCGACATGTCACAAGGTTCGTTACGCTGTGATGCGAATGTTTCTATTCGACCCATGGGCACCGAGGCCATGGGCACCCGCACAGAAACCAAGAATGTAAACTCATTCCGCTTTCTCGAGCGAGCCATCAATCATGAAGTCGAACGCCAGATTGCTGTTCTCGAGAGCGGAGGCCGAATTCGTCAAGAAACTCGACTGTACGATTCCGACAAGGATGAAACTCGGCCAATGCGCAGCAAAGAGACCGCGACGGATTATCGCTATTTTCCCGAACCGGATCTTTTACCTATCCACATCACCCAGGACTATATTGAGACTGTCAGACAACAAATGCCTGAATTGCCCGAGGCCAAAATTCAGCGCTTCGTTCGAGACTATGATCTGAACGAGGCCGACGCAGAGGTGCTGGCATCAACTGTGGCACTGGCAGACTATTTCGAGACAGTCGCCCGCGTTGGCGGCGATGCCAAGCTCGCAGCCAACTGGGTAAGGGTCGAACTGCTGGGACAAATGAATCGTGACTCACTGACACCCTCAGCGGAATCACTTAGCGCCATCTCACTTTCTGCAAACGCGCTCGGCATGCTGCTAGCAAGAATAAAGGACGGGACAATTTCTGGCAAAATCGCCAAAACTGTCTTCGCTGCGCTTTGGCATGGCGAAGCCACGGACCCCGACACTTATATCGCCACACAGGGCTTGACCCAGGTTTCTAATAGCAACGAGCTGATCCCTATCGTCGACAGCGTCATCGAGAACAACCCCCAACAAGCGGCGCAATACCGCGAAGGGAAGACCAAACTTATCGGTTTTTTCGTCGGCCAAGTCATGCGACAAACCGCCGGCAAAGCTAACCCACAACAGGTGAGCGACCTCGTACAGCAGCGGCTTCTTGACTGAAGCCACTAGCTGACCCAGTCGCGAGTCAACCTACTGGTTAAATGCCTGAAGGAATTTTGCAATTCGGGCCGCGTTTGCACCCAGATCACTCTGACCCACTCGAGAAACCGAGCGCACATCAATCTTGCTGCCCGTGTGAGTCGGCTGAATTCGAACCACCAGGTCATCTTTAAAACCAAACCAGAAGGTCGTCGCCACCGCTTCCACACGACCGTTGTCGACATCAACATTCACGACCTCAAGATCTTGTTGGGCAAGTACCAATGCTGCCTGCGCCACCGCTTCTGGCACTGACAGATCCGATTCCAGGGTCACGATTTGTGGGTAGGCAGCCTGCTGGAGCTTCGCCAAGGCTGCCGCAGAATCTTGCTCGGAGCCATATTCGAGATCATTCGGTGCCTCGGCCCGTAAACCAATTACCACATCAAAAGTCGGCGGATTTAACCCATCTGTGCTGATGTCATGTATCGGCGGAACCGAGCGAACCTTGGCGATCGGGGGGGCCATGGCAATCATGGGAATCAGACTGATGGCGACAGCAACGAGCAAAAATTGACGGTCTCGGATCAGTCCCTTACGGTTTGCGACAACGGTCATAATCAAGCCGCCAACAAAGACTATGACTGCCAGCGTCAGCGCTAACAGGAGTGATGCAAAAGAAGGCATCAATTCGGCTACGCCATACTTGTAACCTAGAGGGCTGGCAAACAACAGCACCACAGCCACCATGCTGGTCACTAAAAAGAATTTACTCCACCACTTCGTTGATTCCACGTTTTGCTCCCCAGACTATGTTAATGATTAATGTGTCACATCACGCTGCTAAGATTGCGCACCTTGGCATCTTCTCGATCAAAAATAAACAAGGCAACCGTAGCGGATTGACGAAACTTGCCTGATGCTAGTGGCAGCGGACAGTATGCCTCTCCCTTTGACAGCAAAATATTTGCGTTATGGGTTCCACTAGGCGATAGATGACTAATTATTTGCCGATTATTGACGCCAGGCATTTACGACTGACAGCGCTGCCCTACATCGAACTCGGGCGAACTTAAGTGCTCACAACCTTGACATGCCAAGGCTCGTAACGGACCCCAAGCTGGTTGTCTTTTGGATAACGCATACTGACATAACCAAGATCCACCAACTGTTGGAACTCCGCAGTCTCAGCAAAAACATCGGTGAAATTACTAGCGCCAAGACCCACTTTACCCACGTCGAAGTCACCGACACCATGAAAGGAGTGACCTGGTGGCGCCAGACTGCGTGAAGCCAGCGACAGATTCCCTTTCGCCTGAATTGTCTTGGCCAGAAAAAGGTGCGTCTGTTTGACGACACTACGAATCCCCGATGTCAAGATCACACTTTGGCCCAAATCCTTTTGGAGCTTGCTATACACCTGTAGCGAATCACCCTTGAATAGAAAATGCCCGGTCCCCGGCATTTTCACCCGCTCTCGTTCGGGAATCTGAGCGGTGAGTTCATTGATTACTTTTTCGCCAAAGAAACCATAGCGCTTCGCGCTACTAGAGAATAACTCATCCAGAAATGCCACCTCGGCCGGGGGGAATTCCCCAACGACCGGGTACCTTACGCTGAGTCGGAGCATTTCATCAAAGCCGATAACGTTGAAGTTACCATGTCCTACCAGCGTTTGGAGCCGCCCCAGTCGACTGAAGGCGGAGACCACAAATTGATACTGATTATCTGCCAAAAACACATCATCTTGGTGCGCTTGTTCGAAGTTCAACATCTTCTGTCGATAGCGTTCTTCACGACCGACTTCAGCCAGCATGGCTTGGCTCTTGTGGGCCTTAAACATATCGAGTAATGCGCCGGAATCCGGCGTTCGCGTCGTCATATACCGAATCGACCGGGCCATCTCCTGCGGGTTGGTGACAATATCTTCATAGAGCAGAGGCTCAGCCGTATCACGCACGTGCCACGCCACTTGCCCTACCAGTGCCGTTACCGCCCCTGCCGAAAATAGCTTAAGAACCCCGCGTCTGTTCACCGACTTATTACCTCTACCAAAAGCCTACTCATCCTAACCACAAAGCATTACATTTTCCAGACACCGCCCAACGCCGGCTCGCGGCGCTGACACAGGTATTTCAGATCTTTATCTGCCACCGTCTACAACGATGGTTTGGCCCGTCATAAAGCTACCGGCTTTTGAGGCAAGAAAGGCCGCAACACCGCCTATCTCCTCCGGCTCACCAATTCTTCGCAAGCTTGCATTCGCTGTCGTCGCCTTCAAGGTTTCGGGGTTCTCCCACAAGGCTTTCGCGAAGTCGGTTCTCACCAGCCCAGGCGCAATGGCATTTGCACGGACGTTACTAGGTCCATATTCGCTGGCGATATTGCGCACCAACTGCATATCCGCCGCTTTCGATATACCGTAAGTTCCCAATACAGAGCTGCCATGCAGGCCGCCGACAGAAGACACGATAATAACGACCCCATCCTTGCGAGCAACCATTTCAGGGATCACCATTTGGCACAACCAATGGTTGGATTTGACGTTGGTCGCCAAAATTTTATCAAAGGCAGCGTCAGGTATATCCGCCATGGAACCATAAAATGGATTGACTGCTGCGTTACACACCAAGATATCGATTTCACCAATCCGATCATGAGTCTGATCAACCAATTGCTGCAACTGATCCTTGTCACCAATATGACAAGGAATGGCGACGGCACTGCCGGGACCATCTTTGACCATGGTATTGATCTCCGCCGCCACTGCCTCACACGCGTCGGCTTTACGACTGGAAACAACCACCGTCGCACCCTGCAAAGCCATCTGTTCGGCTATTGACTTACCGATGCCCTTGGTGGAACCGGTTATCACTGCGACTTTACCGCTGAGATCAAAAATATTTTGCATGTTATTTCCTTCGTTTTTGCCAATGCTTAAACGGCACCCCATGACGGTACCGATGACTAATTTGAACGATCCTGTATAACGCCGACCCTCGGCAGATTGTGCTGCCCCGTCACACTCGCCATTACGCCCACAAAAGCTGCTGGCCGAATCACAGCATAAAGAATCTATCGACGAAGTATACAGACTCTGGCCGGTCTTGCCATTAGGCCTGAAAGATCTGTCAAGACAGACAAACACATTGATGAATCTGGCGAAGTATCGGTAATATAGCCGGGTAATCCAAGGACAGGAGAACAACCGATGAAAGTCAGACTTTTTCGCCAACGAGTCTCTCAGGCTCACGAGAGTGAAGTAGAAATCAACGACTGGCTCGCCGAAAATGCAGAGCTGATCAGCGTATTCTCTATCGCCCAGTCAAGCTATATGACCGACAATACCGAAAACGCTCAACCATGCCACCTGATATCCGTCTGGTACGAGTAACTCTAGGCCAGCGCTGTGGGCCAGAGCCCCATTGAGTGCCCTGAAGGCTACGCTCACCACGGCGGCCAGTTATTGATTCCGGCGCTCGTCGCTATGGAACCCTTGCAGGCACCCAGCATTTGGCGCGTCTCGATGAATCCACGTGCCCATTATCTGACGAGCATCAATGTCAGGCTGACTTAGCAGGTTCTCGGATCGAAGTTGCGAGCCTGAGTATCTCCAAATAACCCTGCTGTATCTCCATCCTAGGCCCCATACCCTTTTCAATCAGGCATTGGTGCGCCTTGGGTAAATTGTAACAGGGGCATGACATCAACAGATGATGCTCAAGATGATAGTTAACATAATAGGGCGCCAACAACAGGCGCTCCAGCGGGCTCGCCAGGGTTGTCCTGGCATTGCGCAAGCGATCATCGTTGTCGACCACAACGCCGTGCTCGCCGATATTCCTGATTCTCGCGACCAACAACTCCCAAGTTAAATAGGGTACCACCCACAGCAGCAAGTAAAGATAAGCTTGGCCAGCCAGCCAAAAACCGGCAAGAAACACGCTGTTGATCAACAGATTAGGGCCCAATCGCCGTAGCCCAGCTGACCAGTCGATAGCGTCACCATCTGTCGCGGTAAAGGCTTCTCGAATGGTCGCCGAATGCTGCTTCCAGCCCGTCTGGCCAGTTAAGTCACGGAAGAATTTACGCTTCATACTGGACCGAGTGGTGGGGAATGGCGCCGATAAAGACAAGTCAGGGTCAGCTGATTGCTGAGTGTAGCGATGGTGAGCAAAATGGTACTGTCGATAGGGCACGACACTGGCTTCCAGCAAAGGGCGATTTAACAGCCACTCGGCAACCCAATCATTGGCTCGACGACTCGTCAACAATAGATGATGCGCGGCATCGTGGCTAAGTATAACTAAACCCAACTGTCGACTGCCAACCACTAGCATTGCCACCATAATCGTTAATGGGTGGGGCCAAAGGCTGCAGATTACCCAGACCAGCAAGATAGTCGCCCAGCAATGAGCGACCAGTAGCACGCCTTTGATATTGGAGCGTCTACTGAACTGACGAATCTCCTGTTGGCTGAAGATATCGCCCGGTTTCTGCACCGCCTGCTGTGACAGAGGGTCTATTGGCATTAGTTAATACTCGCTGGATCGCTAAAGACACCTCGCGCCATGACAGTGACCGGCGTTGCCAGAGCGCCGAGATCTCGCAACGGATCATCGGCATAAAACACCAGGTCAGCATCATAACCAGCCTGAATACGCCCAACCTGATCACCTAGCCCGATAGCGAGCGCGCACTCACTAGTTGCTCCACGCAACACCTGAGGAGCCGTCAGACCGGCAAAATGTGCGAAGACGGGTATCGCCAACGGCAGGTGGTGATGATAAACGCCAGGAATACCCGCATCGGTTGAGGCGATCAAACGTACTCCGGCTGCGCGCAGCTTCTCGAAATTACCCATGATTCGCGCTTCAAAATCTCGATTGCCAATATACCGCTTCCAGCCCGCATTGATTGTCGGTGACACGCTGACGTCGTTCGCCAACATATCAAGCACCGCATTCGGATCATAATTTTGACCCCAGCCATCGGCTCCCACCCACGAGCAATGTTCAATGGTCGTCACCCCGGCACTCGCCGCATTGGCGATGCCTTCCGTACCATGGCAGTGGGCCGCCACCAGGCAGTTATGGGAGTGCGCTTCACTGACGATCCTGGCTATCGTTTGCCGATCAAACTGGGCATTCCGAGGGGTCGAACCAGGCGTCAGATTACCACCGGTGGCCATGATTTTGATGAGATCTACGCCGTGTTCAATCTGGCGAGCCATGACGCTCAGCGCCTCCTCCAGATCTGCCGCCTCACCGCCCCAGAAATGACAATGACCCTGAATTGAAGTAATGGGTTGACCAGAACAGACCAGGCGTGTCGCCATCAACTCACCTTGGTTTATGGTGTCACGCACAGCCAGTTCCAACCAGCGACCACCACCCAGGTCACGGGCCGTGGTAATTCCGCAACTTAACATCTGGACGGCACGAGCCTTAATTTTTTTGATCAGTTCAGCATCGGTGAATTTATCTTGCTCGAAAGGATCCTTGATATCAGGATCAAGGCACATATGCACATGGGCATCGATCAGACCCGGGATCACTGTCAGCCCGCCCATATCACGGGCAGCAGAGTCTGTCACAGTTGCGGATTTGACCAGCCGCTGGATCTTACCCGCCTTAACTTCAACGCCATCAAATTCTGGATCCAGCTGGTCTGCGACGCCGTCCCAAATCTGTAAATTGGTCAGTATCATAATCGCGCATCCTCGGCTCAGCCGGTAATATCTCTTGTTGAGTATTTGAACACTTGATCGCCTGTAAGTTCGGCAATGAACAACTGAGAGGTTCTGAACATTCAACCTAAATGACAAACCATCTGAAACACGCCGGTCTTCGATTTATCCTGCGACGGCCTAGGCGTTTCGACCAGAGGTCATAGCGTAACCAACAAATACCCTAGGGACTAATGCCCCTAGGGAAAAACACACCCTATCAATTGACCCTAACAGGGCTATTAAGCGCGAACTATCTCACCGACAGTAACTTCTTAAATTCAACCATCGTCGCTAACAGTTCGTCAGGGTTATAGGCATCCTCATCACTAACATCTGCGTAAAGCCGGTCAAGCCAAGCCCGAAATTCATCTCTTAGGCTTGCGGTATTCAGCAACATATCAATCGCCATCGTCGCCTGCTCAGCAGCTACATAATCTGCAAACTGATCTTCGCTACCTGCAACGGCAATAGCACGCAATAGTTGCTCAGGCATTCCTGGGCCAGCCTGGCTCACCGCGTTCCGCTCGATAGTCGCTATGTTCTGCCGAATAGAGGCGATCAAATTCGCCAAGGGTTGACGTCGCGCGACAGCTTGATGTAACGCCGTCAGCTCTCGTCGAAGCGTCGTTTCAAGCGCCGGGGCGGCAACCTGTGCCAAAGCAAAAAGCATCACAAAATTCGCATCATTAAGTCTGACACTACCGGGCGGCAGACCAGTTCTATTAGCCAGCCAGCGCGGCTCCGACATCGGATGATGACAGGTATGGCAGTCAAACAACGCCAATTCGGGAAACAGCCCGCCATTATCCAACCGGGCTTCGATGAGACTCAGCGATTGCTCAGTGCTTCGTGTCTGGCCAATAATCCAGGTGACTAAACTATCGCCGTACCATTTTTCGGCCCGATAGTCTTCGTCTACCAAGTAGTGCGCGGGTTGCAGAATACCGAAAGTGTCCAGCTCAAAGGCTAAGCGGGGATGACCTGCTCCCATGATATCGTGGCTTGCGAATTTGTCCGCCGTGCCCAGATGACATGACAAGCATAATTTCGCTCGCTCTGGTGCCTGATCTGCCGGGTAAAGACCGGCGTCAATATTGCGCTGCCTGTCAGTAGCCGCGTCGGCGTGCTCGGA
>DGOD01000274.1:16651-17610 GCA_002389265.1 Gammaproteobacteria bacterium UBA4475 | reverse complement strand
GATACATTTTACTATAGCTCGATCGGCATCAATGAGAACCTACAGTTGCTGATGGATAATGGTTTGTCGATTTTGCATCTCGATTTGGATCAATATCCGCAAACCCATGTGTATGTGATCGCAGCAAGGCTTTAATGACTATCCCGAACGTGGGTGTCGAAAAACTTGACCATTTCTGCGTTTAACGTCAGCTTGAGCTGTTCGCGAGGTACTGACCCGGAAATGCCCAGACGTTTTGAAAATTTTGAAAACTGCGGAGTGTCAGAAAAATCGAAATGTTTGGTGCCATCCAGTAGTAGTTTGGTCCCTAAGGGTGAGCTGTTGGCGATCAAGCTGTCTAGTTTTTGGTAGTTGAGTGGATCATCCCATTGGCGCTGGCCGATATAGAGAAACGGAGTTTGTAAGCCTGCTGCAATTCGCTTGTCTGGAATGGGTATCATCCAGCCATCGAGGGCGACACTGGCTTTGATTCGAGGATCTGTGGCTGCTGCCATGATACTGGTGGCACCACCAAAGGAGTGACCAAAGATACCAATGCGCTGTAGATCCAGCATGCCCCAGAGCCCTTCCCCGGGTTGGCTCAAGATAGTCAATTTATCAATTAAAAAACTGATATCAGCAGTGCGAGTTGCCAGTTGAGGGCTGCGAAATGCCCAAAACTCTGCCGGGGTTAAGGTATGGGGTTCTGCGGATCGGTAGTTCGCGGTACTGCCATCATCAAATATCGTCAGGTAGGCGTCAAAGGGATGATCAATGGCGATTACGATATAGCCGAGGCTCGCGAACTCCTCTGCCTGGACTGAGTTTTGCCCCTTCATGCCACCCAAACCATGAGAAAACAAGATGACTGGGGCTTGGGACAGGCCAGCCAATGGCGCAGCGTTGGTGAGCGCGTTGGTTTTGACGTGCTGAATGTGGTCGATTAAGAAACGTGGAAGGCCCATCTGCTTAGCCAGTGG
>DGOD01000274.1:629-16563 GCA_002389265.1 Gammaproteobacteria bacterium UBA4475 | reverse complement strand
CTGTCGTCAGTCCAATTCATGATCTGTGTGCCCACAGCAAGATGACCTGAGGGTTGTGGCAGGTCATCAAATGGCAGAAGCCGGGGCATGATCAGCGAGCAGCCAGTAGAGAGGGCGCTGAGGAGCATGATGCTGGCGGTACGGAATATAGACATGGGCGTGTTCAATCGTCGAATGGTTTGGATCTCGGTACTCGCGAGTTTGCCGAGGGTTTGAAGTCTCGCAGGATGCCTGATTTCGGCACCCAAGAAAAGCCAAAGGGTGTCAGCGAGGGCGTAATCGGGCTCGTCAGTGAGCTTGGCCCACCGGCTTAACCATAGGCCTTTGGATTACTCCAGGTCAACAGCCGAGCTGGACCGGCGAACTCGTGGTGCTGCCAGCCTCTCAGGCTGAGCCTACCCCGGCGATACCCTTGACGCCGATGGCACACTCATTAACAGCGTTAGCGCTCGTAGTAGGTATAGCCTCGCATGCTGGCGGCAAAGGCGTTCATGATCGTGGTGCGTTCCGTGGCGGTAATTTTACCTTCCCGTACGGCCCTCTCAGCGTTACGGCGGAAACGATCTTGCATTTGTTGCGGGTTGTACTCCACGTAACTCAGGACGTCAGCGATACTGTCACCTTGGATTTCGTGCACGAATTCGGTGCTGCCATCGTCCAGAATACGAACGCTGACAACATTGGTGTCGCCGAATAAATTGTGCAGATCTCCTAGTGTTTCTTGGTAAGCGCCGACCAGGAAAGTACCGATAATATATTCTTCATCGTTCTTTAATTCATGCAACGGCAGGGTGCGCTTGGTGTTGTGGGTGTCGACAAATTTATCGATCTTACCGTCACAGTCACAGGTGATGTCGGCAATGATACCTTGGCGAGAGGGTTCTTCTGCGAGACGATGAATCGGCATGACCGGAAAAATTTGATCAATGGCCCAGACATCGGGTAAGGACTGGAACAGACTGAAATTGCAGTAGTAAATATCAGATAGCAGTTCTCTGAGCTTCTCGAGTTCCCGGTGCTCTCGTGGAGCCTCATCGGCCAAGTCGAGCAATTGATGCATGATCTGCAAGAATAAATTTTCAGACAATGATCTGGAACGCAGGTTGATCTGGCCAGCTTTGAACAGCTCGCGGGTTTCATCTCGATAGAATAGAGCGTCGTTATAGCATTCTTGTATATTTCGGGCATTGGCTTTGCCCTGCATTTCCCACAGCTTTTGAATCATCTGATGTTCGTCAGGGCCGATGGAGTCAGGTAAAGGGCCGGGTTCGAAGTTAGCGACGTCGAGCACGTTGAAGAGTAAAACCGACGAGTAAGCAACCGTCGCGCGGCCGGATTCAGTGATAATCGTTGGGTGTGGTACATCGTTAGGGTCGAGGGTTGTCATCACTACCTCGATAATATCGGCGCAATACTCGTCCAGGGTGTAGTTTCGCGAATGCATATAGTTGCTTTTTGAGCCGTCGTAATCGACCGCAAGCCCGCCACCAAGATCCAGATAGCCCATGTCAGCACCCTCGCTCACCAGGTCTCGATAAACCTGGCATGCTTCGAGTACGCCAGTGCGAATATCGCGAATATTAGGAATCTGCGATCCCAGGTGATAGTGCAGTAACTTCAGGCAGTCGAGCATGTCTTCTGCTTTAAGGGTGTCCACAAGGTTCACTAGCTGAGCGATCGTCAAACCAAAAATGCTGCGGTCACCGCTGGAGGCATTCCAGTGGCCACCCACCATGGATGCCAGTTTGACGCGAACGCCGATTAAGGGTTTGATGCCCAGGGCTCGACTGCGCTCGATGATAATTGGCAGTTCTGTCAGTGTTTCGATCACGAAAAAGACCCGGTAACCCATCTTGCAAGCTTGTAGACCAAGATCGACAAACTCTTCATCTTTGTAACCGTTGCAGACGATACACGCTTCCTTTGATTCCAGATGGGTCAGGGCAATCAGTAGTTCTGGTTTGGAGCCTGCCTCCAGACCATGACCATATTTGGCACCGACTTGTGCGATCTCCTCGATGACGTGGCTCTGCTGGTTGACCTTGACCGGGAATACGCCACGATAAGGTGCTTGGTAATTAGCTTGAATGATGGCGCGGTTGAAGGCCTCATTCAGTTTGATGATCTGCTGCGCCAGCAGGTTCTCAAAGCGCAGCAAGACCGGCATATCCATACCCCGTTCCTTGATCTCATTGACTAAGTCGATCATTGACACCTTGAGTAAGCTGCCATCGGTGGCCTCAGCGGCAACGGTGACTTCGCCCTTGGCGGATACGCCGAAGTAGCCGGCACCCCAGTTATTGATACCATAGAGATCGGCGGAAAGATCCGCAGACCAAGCATGACTCGCAAGTTTTTTCAATGGAGAGGCTCTTTGGCTGAATGTTGCAAATGATGGCGCTAGCGCCCTGTGTGGGTGCGCAGAATAACGCCTTTTTCCCGCTAGCAAAAGTAGTACTGACAGGTAGCGAGAATAGGTTTGACTTGATTATTCAAAAAGCCGATCAATTTCCCCTAAAAGACGCTCGGGATCGGCGAGTCGCGCGATCCATTGCCGAGGAATACCCTGTTCGCCTCCCACGCCGAAAGCTGCGCCACAGGCGGCGCCCAACATGATGGATCGGCCGCAATTATCGCCGCCAGCGAGAATATTTTGTCGAATAGCTGACGTGAAAGAGTCCGCTGCTTGAAGATTGTACAGCAGGCTCGCCATACCACGACCGACGTCACAGTTGAGGCCATATTTTTTGGTGACCTCAAGCACCGAGCCGGTTTCTGTCAACGCAGCGCGCAGATGAGCTTGAGTGGCCACAGAGCCAGCCTGCAGACCCGTGTCAATCGCGGACGCAACGGACTCGCCGAGAATCAAATCCCGCAAAGTGTGACTGGCGACCTGACCATAATCAATCGCGCGGGGGGCGTTGTTGGTGACGCGAATGGCGCTCGTCACCATGGTCATCAGATTGGCATCATCTGCATGGCGGGCGATCAATGGGGGTAGTTTGCTAAGCGCGGGCAACTGTTCATCATCGGCGCCCGGATAGTCCTCGGTCGCCGCCAACGCGCTCACCAGTGCCAGACTGTAGCGCAAAGATTCCTCTGGATGCGGCAGTTCCTGAGCCATGCGCGTCGCTTCTTCGACTAATCGTTCTCCCGTATAACGCTTGGCCGCAGCCAGTATCTTGATGAGGAGCGTGGAACGCTGTTTGTCATCCCCGCTGAACTCAAGCTGATGAGCTAGAGTGATTTGTTGATTCTCGTTCTGGTACAGGGTGTCGAGTGTCTGTCGAGTAGGCCGATCGATATAACCGACGAAGGCGCCACCGTAGCCGAAATGAGCCCTGAAAGCGGCTTGGTATTGGCGTCGGTCGTACTGGCCTTGATTCGACAGCATCGCTCTCAAAAGTACCCAGGCTTGTTCGCCATAATGAGAGAATTCTCCGGCAGTTTTATTCTCATGGGCAAAGTAGCCAACATTATCGGCATAGTCAGAGGCTGTGGGCGGCCTGAACTCCGGTGCCTGCGGTGCCAGTTCTAGTAGGCGGGGCTGGCTGTAAAGCCAATGCAGTCCCATGGTGGCTGCATCGGCGACGAAGGCGCCGAGGATGGCATTTTTAGCGCGATCAATGTGGAGTGACTTCATTGGGACTATTTCCTGAGAAGAATACTGCTGAGTATAAGCCGATGTTTAGCGAAAGTTCAGCCTGGTTAACAAAGACACTGCTAAGCGTGCTTGGTTTAGTCAGCCTGGTGGGCGGCGCTGACAAGGGTCCGTGTACGCCGGGACTCGGCTTAGCGTATAATTTGCGCTCCCCTGATACGGAGTATGGCAATGAATACGGATCAACTGATGGACCCGCTACGATTCGATGGACAAGTGGCGCTAGTAACGGGCGCAGGTCGAGGGCTTGGCCGAGAACATGCACTATTGTTGGCGTCCAGAGGCTGCAAGGTTGTTGTCAATGATCTGGGTAGCGCCTATGACGGTACTGGTGCCGGTGAAACACGAGTCGCCGACGAGGTGGTGGCGCAGATCCGTGCCGCCGGAGGTGAGGCTATCGCCAACTTTGATTCGGTTGAGCAGGGAGAGTTGTTAGTGGCTGCAGCGTTGGCAGCCTATGGTCGGCTGGATATTGTGGTCAATAATGCCGGCATCTTAACACCTGAAACCTGGTCTGAGCTGACCCTTGAGTCTTGGCAGCGGACTATTAATATCAATCTGACCGGTGTGTTCACCGTGATGAAAGCGGCCTGGCCAGTATTTGTCGAGCAACAGTACGGGCGCTGTGTGATGACCTCATCGCCGGCCATTTTTGGTGCCGGTGTGGCAGCCTATGCGGCCAGCAAGGCGGGTTTGTTGGGTCTTGCTAACTCACTCCAATTCGAAGCGCGCAAACTCAAGTTGGATATCAAGTGCAATTTGTTAGTACCACAGGCGGATACTCGAATGGTGCGCGATTTTGCGTCGGCCATTGATGACCGGCGGGTCCAGCAGGGTCGTCCACCAGCACGATCGGCACCACCGGAGATGCTGGCGAGGCTATCACCGAGTAAGGTTTCTGCCATGGTAGCGTGGTTAGCGCATTCCTCCTGTGACGCTGAAGCTTCAATCCATGAGGCTGGGGCCGGCTACTTTGCGCGACTAAACTGGGCTAGGTCTGCACCACTGTTCGCCACGGAGAAAGAAGGTCTGGAAGGCGCACCCATGCCGGAGAATGTACGCGATGGTCAGGCGACGCTGGCGGACTTCGAGCATGGTCATCTGCCGGTTTCAGGAGATGGCACCATGGGTGGGCCCAGTGCGCTTGAGCAAGTTTTGCGGCACATTAAAACCGCTGACTAATTAGGATTTGGCTTTTTTTGGTTCGACTCGCGGCGTGACTTCGATCGCCTTTAATTGGTTGAAAAAGGGTGTCAAGTCAGGTGGCAGTTCTGTTATGTTCTAAGTCAGTTGGCACTATTGTGTTAACAACTTTTCAGACTAGGTGTTCATCACGAGGGATTTTTATGTCATTTAAACCCAGCTCCATCGAGGCGCTTAATCTACTACTGCAATTCGACCGCGCCAATCAAGGCAGTGGTATCAAAGTCCATTCCAATGCCCGCCCGGAAGTGATTGCCGCATGCGAGTTATTGTTTGCCAAAGGCCTGATCGATCAAGCCGATGGCGGTTTCCTTACTGACGCGGGTTTTGAGGCATTGCTCCATGTTCAGGTGCTGGCCAGTTTGTTAAACGAACATGCTAGCGCATAGGCTAATTCAAATCGGCATTTAATTGTCGATGCAGGTTGGCGCGATCCATATCAAAACGCCGGCCTGCCGCGTAAAATAACGGAATTGCCAGGAACGATATCATGGTGAAGTACAACAGCGCAGTGGTGTAGGGCTCAGTATCTCCCTGCACGATCAGGTAGTCGACGTAGATACCGGCAGCACTGACACCGATGGCCACCCCAGCCATGTTCAATAACAGTATGTAGAGCGCGACAACCGTGGCTCGGATTTGTGGGGGGACCAACTCCTGTACTGTTGAGAAGGTCGGTCCGTAAAAACATCCTAACTGGAAGAAACCAACGGCAACACCGACCCAGAACCAGATGGAATCTGGTTCGACCAAACGATAGGCAACATTGATGGGCGCCAGGATGAGCATGATCCAAAATAGGAACATGGGGCGGCCGATACCCGTTTTACGTAAAAACCAGTCGCCACCGAGGCCGCCAAATAAATTGCCAGCCATACCCGCGCAGATGCCGATCCAGCCAGTGATTTGGGCAATTTCAGCTCGCTCAAAGCCGCGCTCGTTGACATACCAGAGTTGGTCAAAAGTCGCAGCGCCGAGAATAAAGTGAAATGCAACGCCACCTGTAATAGTCATGACCAGTGCCGGTGAGGCGCGTAGTGCACGGGCGAGTTCAGTCATGGTTTGCTTGAATGATAATTGGGGCACAGGGGGCGTTGCTACCGATTCTGTGATCAAATGCCGCCTGGGCGTTTCTCGAATAAACCACATGACCACCGCAAGTAGCAGGCCCACACATCCGAGCAGATAAAAACAATTACGCCAACCTATAGCGGGCCCAAGATAACCAACGACCAGCAGGCTCGCGCCCACTCCCATGGGGACGCCCATATAATAGACCCCGGAGGCGAAGCCGAGTTTTTCTGCCGGAAAACGATCGGCCAGCAATGACATAGCCGTTGGCGTCATGATGGATTCGCCTATACCGATAAACATACGGGGTAGTGCGAGGGAAGCAAAGCCTTTCGCGGCGCCAGATGCTGCGGTTAACAGACTCCAAACGGCTAGCCCCACTGCAATTAACCGGGTGCGGTTGACTGTGTCGGCCAGGAACCCCATGAACAAACCGGCAGTTGAATAAAAGGTAAGAAACACGAGACCTGTTAGGAGGCCAAACTGGGTATTACTCAGCCCAAGATCGGGAACAATGAAGTTCGCGAAGCTGGCAAGCAGCTGTCGATCGACAAAATTCATGATATTCAAAAATGTCAGAAAACCAAGGAATAGATAACTGGAACCAGCAACTCTTTCGGACCTTGTCATGTCTTGAATCCATCATCATGCGAAGATACATGCACTGAATAAAACACGTTTTTTACACAGGAGCAAATCTGCTGATCGTGCCGGCTTTTGCTCATGCTATGGATAATGCCTAATGACCTAGATTTCAGGCAGAGACAGCCGCAGCATACTCTCGACCTGTGCCAGAACCGCGTCCAGCATGGCTTTGTCAAACTCAGGCATGCGGGGCGTGTGCAGGTGACCGGTGGGAATAGTCGAGCCCAGCTTATTGCGCAGACGAATACTACGATAGGAGATTTCATTGGATAAATAGCCACCGCCGCTACCACGAACGGCTGTTGCCCAGCGCAGTTGATCGAGTGAATGAGCGTCGAAGGTGCCATCCAAGGTGGTGACCTGGTGACGATCGTTAATCGGATACTTGCCAGTTGCTTGCTGCATGGCGGCATAAGGCAGGCTGAATTGAACAAACTCAGGGCCTTGAAGGGCTGCCTCACCAAGCCGAGGGATGACGGGTTGGGTCTCAGAACCGCCGGCCAGGATATTCAGGTTGTCAGGGGCGCTAGCGCTGCGGCGCCGCCCAGGAAAATGTTCCAGATCAAATTCAGTGCGGCCCATGGATATTGTAATCACCATATGGACGTTGTTTAGCGCGTAATAGGGTGCCAGCGCTGACTCGACTTCGCCAGCATCAAAGTCAGCATAGCGTACTGGAAACGTCATGCTGTTTATTTCGGCGCGTACACCGTCGTGCTCGATGATGGCGCCGTCAAGATATAGGGCCAGGACGCCTGATGGGTTGCTCTGGCGTATATTGGTATCCAGTAAAAATGGGTCAAAGCCGGTGATCAGGATTTTTTTCTCGGTGGCTTTGTTATAAGCCAGATCAAGCCGGCCACGGCTACTGTGTTCCAGGCTTTCGATTAATGCCAAGCGCTGGCGGTCGGTCAATGGGAATCCCAAGGTCTGTTGGCGCAGATATCGGGTGAGTGATAGGCGCGTCCAGTAAAGCGCACGATCGTCAAGGCTGCCGACGCTAATCTGGTGTTTGGCAGCTTGCCACAGCTGGTCGCCGCTGAGTCGAACCTGTTGCTGGAGGCTGGCAAACTCTTTGGCCTGCTGCCAGGCGCGGATGCTGGTCGTCTGCTGGTCTTGCAGTGCGGATGAAAGACTAGGCATGGCCTTGTGTGCGGCTTCGATACGCAACTCTTCGGCTGTCAGCGGACTCGATTGCAGACTGCCGCCGAACAGGGTGATGCAGGCAAAAAATACTGCTCGCTGGGTCCATGAGTTAGGCTGAAACATGATGGGCTCCTGATTCCTGTTAGCATAGTTGATTCGTCATTGAATGCCAGGGCGGGCGCATCGAAAGACAGGCCTGATGTATCATAGACGTTTAAGGCCGGATGAACGAGGATCACACGGGATCCAGGCTTGACAAAATATGGGAGCGAAATGAGTAATTCGAATGCTGTGAAACTCGACGCCAGCTGGCTTGCCCACCTGGAAGGTGAATTCGACAAGCCGTATATGCTGGCATTGAAAGACTTTTTGTTGGCGCAGAAGAGCGCAGGTAAGGTGATCTATCCGGCGGGTGGGCATTATTTTAAGGCGCTGAATTCTACCCCGTTAAATCGGGTCAAGGTCGTTATCCTCGGTCAGGATCCTTATCATGGTCCGGGCCAGGCTCATGGATTGTGCTTCTCAGTGCCGCCGGGGGTGAGGATACCGCCGTCGTTGATGAACGTGATTAAAGAAATTCAAGCGGACCTGGATCTATCAAAAGACCAGTTCCCGTCGGGGTGTCTCTTATCTTGGGCGCAGCAGGGTGTTTTGTTACTCAATGCCGTGCTTACCGTGGAACAGGGCCAGGCAGGTGCGCATCAGGGCAAAGGCTGGGAGCAATTTACTGACAAAGTGATAGAGGTGGTGTCGCAGCAACGCGAGCATTGTGTCTTTATGTTGTGGGGCAATTATGCACAGAAGAAGGGGGCGATGATTGATCGAACCAAACACCTGGTTCTGGAAGCGCCACACCCCTCGCCGCTGTCATCGCACCGTGGCTTTTTTGGTTGTCGGCATTTCTCTCAATGTAATACTTACTTGCGAGCCCAACATGAAAGCCCTATCGATTGGAGTACTCATTGAGGCTTCGACCCGCTGCGTCGATCTTTGCCAGGTGTGGGATGAGATGGGTGGCACTTTGTGCTGGGCCGAAAAAGGGATCACAGATAGGCTCTGTGAGAATGAACCACAGCGTCAGGTGAAGAGCCTGTCTATTCTTGCTCATAAGGCAATTAGCAGTGGCGTTGACCGCCTGCCGCAGTGGTGTGCTCTTGATCTCTGATTCTGTAAGATGAGCAATAGGCGCTCGACCCGGGCTGCTGATTTTGTTGCTTCTGTCAGAAGCTGAGAACGCACAACCGTGCTGGCGCAAATTCGCGCTTGTTGCGGGTGTTTGGCGAACAATATAGATATCCGTTGCCGGCTGTATTGGGCCAGTGGATTAGACGGGAATGTAAGGCGAACAGCAGTGAAAGACATACTTCAGCACTCGGCTGGTCAAACCGCTCGTCGAGAGTCATATCAGCATCTTCCGACGCAAACTCAGGCTTGGCCCCGGAGTGCGGACTTGCGCCAGCCGGAGGATGGCCAGAATCGTGCTCAGGACGATGCAGCTGCAAGCACAGTTCAACAATACATTGCGGCCAAGGACTGGGTCAGCTGCGATCAATTGATCTATTTTTTTTGTGATATCCATGCGGATACTGATGCGTTTTTTCTGTCCTTGTTAGCCTCCGGTGGTATTCATAAGACCGGCGATGGCGATAACGAGTTTGAATTGACGAGCGAAGGTCAGTGTGCGCGCTTTATTATAGGTGGTGATTGTTTCGATAAAGGGCCAGCGACGCTGCGACTACTTAATGTCATCAGGCAATTGATCGACAAAGGCGCCGATCTGATTCTGTTGGCGGGCAACCATGATATACGGACTTACCTGGGTATCTATTACGCAGAGAGTAAGGATCCGCTGTTCGATCACTTGTTTGTGCGAATGGGCAAAAAAACCGTGCCGTTCCTTGCCGAAATCTATCGGGGTTTCATCGAAGGTCAGATAGCTGAGGGGGCGACGCCGGACGCGGTAGCGACAGAAGCTAGAATCTATGCTTGCTTGTTCCCAAGCGAGAGTTGGTATGACAATTTCCCGACGGTTGCTAACTCATGGATTCGACCCTCGCGGTTGGCCAAGGAGCTTAGTCGTATTCGCGAGAAGACCGATGACTTCAAGGTGCAGATGGCAGCAGTTGGTCTGGATATTCACAAGGTTCAGGCGGCTTTGGTAAAGTTTCGTGGGCTTTTCGTCGAGCCCGGCGGAGAGTTTTCCTGGTTCTTTGAGCGCATGCAAATAGCCCACAGAGAGGGATCGTATTTATTTGTCCATGCCGGGGTTGATGATACTGTCGCAAAAACCCTGAGCGAGCATGGGGTCGAACACCTCAATCAGGCGTTTCGCGCGTTACTCAAAACGGATCCATTCGCACTCTATCACGGAGCTTTAGGCAACGTGTTTCGAACCAAGTATCGAACCATCGACTTTGATTTTTCAGATGAGGGTGTTGATGACCTCCATCGTGCCGGCATTTACGCTATTGTTCACGGTCACAAGAACATCTTGCAAGGCCAGCGTATGGTGATTCGCAAGGGCATGCTTAACTTCGAGTGTGACGCGTCAGTGGATTGTCACACGCGCGCCAAGGAAGGTCTGGTTGGCCCGGGTGGCGCGGTGGTAAAATTTTGTCGCAACGGAACTGTGCAAGGTATCAGTACGGATTACCCATTTATCAAACAATTTAGCCCTGACGGGTAAGCTCGTTAGCGAAACATAAAGAATTGCGGTTGCTCTCACTCTCATAGACCCAAACATGGATTTGCTGATGCCGATTGATGAAGGTTTGAATATCGATTTACGATTTTTGATTTTGGAAGTCAAAAAACAGGCGCGCGCGTCTGCTTCTGTTGTTGATAAGCCTTCGCCAGCGAAGATCAAGAAAATTAACGTTCGGGAACACTTCATTGACAACCTGAAGGACACCCTTGAGAGCAAATGCTACTTCAATATTCACCGAGAAGAAGAAGGCCAGATTAATCATTTCAGGGCGATTATCACCATTGCCGTCAATCTTGAACGTTGTGCCGATTTCTTTATCAGTATTGCGAATCAGATGAGTCACGTTAAGGAACCTGAAGAATTTCTTGAATTTGATATCAAGCGCTATTACCAGGTTATTTATAAAGCCATCGATGCCATCTATCCGGCTCTGTCTGAGAATAATCTGGAGCTGGCACAGACCATCTGCGACTACGAACAGGTGCTGGATGATTACTACAATGAAACAGCTGCTCTGATTCGAGCAAAACTCCGTCAGCCGAGTAAGGTCGATGATTTACTGACGCTGCTGGCGATCGCGCAATATCTCGAGCGGGTAGGAGATAGTTTTCTCAATATTGGCGAAGCGATCTTGGATATTCGTTTGGGTGAGCAGTTGGGTATTCTGCAATTTAGAAATTTGCAGAAAGGTCTCGCGTCACAAAATATTAATATCAATGACAGTAATATTCATTTTACGCCCATTATGAATACCCGTTCTGGTTGCCGGGTTGCGAGAATTTCGCTGACTTCCGCTGAATCAGTGGAGCAATCCCTTTTTTATAAAGAAGGTGTGGCTGACAAGATTGAGGATGAGGCCAGGGGTTTAGCGTTATGGCAGGAAAAATTCCCGGGACTGACGCCGAAGATCGTCTGGCATGAAGCCAAAAAGAATAGCGCCACCATGTTGCTGGAATATATCGAAGGTGACGATCTGCTTAAAATTTTGATCAATGGCGGCAGCAGACTCGATCAAGCGATGGAGATGTTGACCAAACAGCAGATGCAGGTCTGGAAGAAAAGCCATAAGAGCAAGGTTGTCAAATCGGACTATGTGACGCAATTACTGAGTCGAAAAAGTGATATTCAGTCGGTGCACCCAGGTCTGTTTGAGGCAAGCCATGGGCTGGATTTGATGATCAAAGAGGCCAGGAAAATAGAGCGACAACTGCCGGCACCATTCAGTACGCTGATTCATGGGGACTTTAATGCGGACAATATTATTTTCCAGTTTGATCAGCAGCAAATGTACTATGTCGATGTCCATCGTAGTGGCTATGGGGATTATGTACAGGACGTCTCGGTATTCTTGATCTCTAATTTGAGGGTGCCCCTGTTCAGTTCCGAGGTTCGCCAGCGACTGAATATGGCCAATCAGCGGATGTACGAGTGTGCAGCCAGTTATGCCGTACGGCAGAAAGATAAGATGTTTCAGGCCAGACTGGCACTTGGCCTTTTCAGGTCACTGATCACGTCGACTCGATTTGTGTTTGATAAAAAATTCTCAGCGGAGTTGATCGATCTTGCGAAGTTGATCTTTGATGATCTCAAGACCCATGAAGGCAAGCTCAATCGATTTAAAATCAACCCAGAATATTTTCTGTATCGCTGATGGAGTTAAGCCGTTTGAATATTGGAGTAATAGGAATAGCCGGGGCCTGGTCGACAGAGGCGCTTAGTGCGAGTCTCGCGCGCAAGGGTGCCGGCGGCAAGATTGTCCAGTTGAATGAAATATCATACGACCTGGCGTCTGGCGACGTGTATTCAAAGCAGCAGAATCTCAATGAATTTGATGGGTTTATTATCAAAAAAATGGGCAAAGATTACTCTGCGAACTTGTTGGATCAGCTTGAGTTACTTGAGTTACTGGAACGTCGCGGCGTCCGGTTTTTTTCTTCGCCGGCGATGATTCGGCGAATGATCAGTCGGCTGGGTTGTACCCTGCGGTTGCTGGACAATTCGATTCCCATGCCGCCAACCTTTGTCACCGAGGATACTGATGCTGCGGTCAGTTGGGTCGAGTCTCAGGGCCCGGCGATCTTAAAGCCACTTTACAGCACGAAGGCTAGGGGCATGGAGCTCCTTCATGATGGGGCGCTAGCACGGCAGCATTTCAACGAATTACAGCAGCGTGGTGAGAAGATTATCTACCTACAAAAACACTATGACTTGTCAGGTACCGATTATGGTCTGGTCTTTATGGGTGGCGAGTACATAGGGGCCTATGCACGGGTGGGTGACGGTTCTACCTGGCACACCACCACACGGGAAGGCGGCAAGTATGAAGCGTTTACCCCATCTGCTGAGCTGATTGATCTGGCCACTCGAGCGCAGGCACCCTTCGGACTAGATTTTACCAGCGTTGATATCGCTGTGACTAAGGAGGTAGGGCCGGTGGTGTTTGAGGTGTCAGCTTTTGGTAGCTACAACGGTTTGTATGAAAGCTCAGGGATCGATGCTCCCGACTTGTTCACCGACTACGCGATCAAAAAGCTTACTGAATGACCGGTGTTACTGGCCAGTCACTGCCCGGCGTTTGAAAGTGGGAGAGTTCAGCGAGGAGCTTGACGCCCTCGTTGATCAGCTCATCGGCATTACCGCGAGCCTCAAGGTTAAGGCGTACCAAGGGTTCTGTTTTGGAAGGGCGCAGTGTGAATCGCCAGTGCCCGGGCATCTCGAAGCTTAAACCGTCAAAGAAGTCCACGCCCAGAGCCTGGCGTCCATAGCAATTGAGTATATGCTCTAGCGCGGCCTTGGTGTCACCCAACGTCAAGTTGAGCTCTGTGGTCGAGCACACGTTGGCCCTGGCTTGCTCGACAATCTCAGCCAGCGTTTGATCGGTCTCAGCAAGGATCTGGATCATCTTCAACCAGGCTATCATGCCTGAATCGCAACCATTAAATGCGCCAAAATAGTGGTGGGACGATAGCTCGCCGCCATAAACCGCTTGGTTTTTTCGCATATGTTGTTTCATAAAAGCATGGCCAGTCTCAGAGCGAATGGCCTTACCCTTGAGCCGCTGGATGATGTCGAGAGTATTCATGCAGAGTTTTGAATCGTAAACGATGGCGGCACCGGGATAAGCTTTCAGGTAGTGCTCTGCCAGAATGCCGACCACATAATAGGTTGGTACCAGTTTGCCGCTACCGTCGAAAAATACACAGCGGTCGCAGTCACCATCCCAGGCGACACCCAGGGCGAATTTTCCTGATTGCATAAAGTGAGTCATCTCAGCAATGAGCAGAGGCTGAGAGGGATCTGCGCCGCAGTCGGGTATTGGTCCGGGAAGGCGTCGAACCCACTCGACGGGCAGTTTGAACCCGTGGGCAATATCATGCGCCAGGGTCGCGGCGGTGCCATTTAAGCCGTTGAGCGCGATCAGACCGCTAGTCAAGAGGGCTGGCTGGAATTGTTGTAGGAGGTAGGCCACATAATCTTGGTGAACATCGCGTTCGAGCATGGTGCCAGATTTGCCATGGTTGGTGTGCCCGGACAACATCAGCGCCATGACGCTGTCGAGGCCATCATCAAAGGTGACCGCCTTGCCATTTTTCAGCACCAGCTTAAAGCCATTAAATGCAGCTGGATTATGGCTGGCTGTGACGACGATAGCGGCGGCAATACCCGGCAGTGAAGAGGCAAAATAGCCAAGCTCGGTGGCACATAAACCCAGATCGACGACATCGACGCCAGATGCCAATAATCCTTTGATCAGAGATTGTTGGAGTCCCGGGCTCGAATCACGCATGTCACGACCCACCGCAACAGTGCCTTTGAGTTTGAAGTGGTGAGCGACGCCATGGGCAAATGCCAGCGCAAAGGCGTCATCAATTTCCGTTGGGAAAATGCCGCGGATATCGCCAAGTCGAAATGCCGTGAGGGTGTGCTTCATGGTAGGGATACTACCACAGCTGGTCAGTTTGTCAGCCTGTGTCCTAGGCTTGGCGGACGACTTTCCAGATGGGCTGATGCTTGTTATCCTGCGGGCACGCGGAACGCCTTTCATTAATCAATACTCAGGTGAGAAACATCATGAAGACCAATCGATTAGGCCGCAGTGCGGTTGTCGTATCAGATATCTGTATGGGGACCATGACTTTCGGTACTGGAGCAGATGAAAAGACGGCGTTTGAAATCCTCGATCGCTCCTATGATGCAGGTATCGATTTCTATGACACAGCTGAAAATTATCCTGTGCCGCCAGATAGTAAGTTGGCAGGTCTGACCGAAGACATCGTCGGTCGGTGGATGAAAACAAAATCCCGAGACTCGCTGATCATCGCCACAAAAGTCTCTGGCCCAAGTCATGGCTGGCTCAAAGCGGCTGTTCGAGATGGCAAGACCGCCCTCGATCGGCACAATATCATCAAAGCCATAGAGACCAGCCTGCGGCGGCTGCAAACGGATTACGTGGACTTGTATCAGACCCATTGGCCAGATCATGGTGTAGCCTACGATGAGGTCATGGCGGCGCTGGACGAGTTGGTACAGTCCGGTAAGGTTCGTGTGCTAGGTTGCAGCAATGAAACCACCTGGGGTTTGACTAAGAGCTTGATGGTGTCGGAGATGCACGGTTATGCGCGCTATGAAACTATCCAGAATAATTTCAGCCTTAATAATCGCCGATTTGAAGATGAGTTGGCCCAGGCCTGCAGGCAGGAAAATGTCAGCCTGATACCCTATTCACCGCTTGCGGGTGGTGTCCTGTCTGGTAAGTATCTCGAAGAACAACGACCCGAAGGGGCGCGGTTTTCCAAGTATCTCGCGATGGGTGGCCGCCAGGCGGCCATGGCAGGCCGATTCATTAACGCCAAAACCTTAGCCTCAACTGCACGTTTTATGGACATTGCCCAGCGAGCCGGTCTGGCGCCGGTGACTCTGGCAACGGCCTGGAGCAAGCAACATGATTTTGTCGCCTCCACCATTGTCGGTGCCACTCGGGTTGATCAATTGGATGATATTTTTGCCGCGGCCGAGGTTGTTTTG
This sequence comes from Gammaproteobacteria bacterium UBA4475, assembly GCA_002389265.1. Taxonomy (GTDB): domain Bacteria; phylum Pseudomonadota; class Gammaproteobacteria; order Pseudomonadales; family Azotimanducaceae; genus UBA4582. The sequence goes on along the minus strand of DGOD01000274.1, from coordinate 1,105 downwards.
AGTGCCGAGGTCATGACTGAGATTGATAAGGTCACGACCGAGATTCGCTATCCGATGGGATAGTTGATATCGGTCAGTAACCATGGGTCTGGCGCGATCTAAAAACTGTTCTCAGTAACCGCATTTTTCAGGGGTTTGTTGTCGAGGAATGCGGTCAGATTGGCTAAAAACAGCAATTGACCACGGTGGCCTGTACCATTGCCACGATTACTAGAGTGGGGCGTTAGCATGACCCGGGGGTGCTGCCATAAGGGACTGTCGCCAGGTAAGGGTTCAACCTCGAAGACATCAAGCACCGCATGATCAATCAAACCTTCATCGAGCACCTGTATCAGGGCCGGCTCATCCACCACGCCACCGCGGGCAATATTTACCAGCACGCTGGTGGGTTTCATCAATCTGAGCATCTTGGCATCGAATAGGTGCCGGGTTTGTTCCGTTAAGGCGCAGGCAAGTACCACCACATCAGCCTGGGG
>DGOD01000274.1:0-591 GCA_002389265.1 Gammaproteobacteria bacterium UBA4475 | reverse complement strand
GGCGCGTTTAACGCCTGTTACATGGGCTTCAAAGCCGCGGGCTATCTGACCAACCCGCTGACCGATATTTCCCAGACCAACGATCAGCCAGCGTGAACCATGGATCTCTTGAAAGTGGGTGTCCTGCCACTGGGCGTTGGCCTGATGTTGGGCTCGCTCGGCAAATTTTTGATAATGGTTGAGTATGGCTGCGACTACATACTCGGCGATTGCCGGCGCTTGAGCGTCACTATTGCTGAGGCGCACGCCCTGATCAAAAACCTGCTTGAAAAATGGTGCATCCAGCCCCGCTGTCACTGACTGCATCCACTGCAAGTCTGGTGCGCTGGTCACCAGTTTAATAAAAGGCCCAAATTGTTTATTTTTAATGATATCCAGGCTGAACCAGGTGGCGTGAATAGGATATTGCTCAGCGCTGACGGTGTCGCTATTGACCTTCAGGGAGCCGTCAGCCTGCAGTCTAACAATGGTGATGCGCTGCTGATGAACCGCCAGATCGGCTGCCATGTCGTTGTAGCTAGATTCTGTGAGTAATAGATTTATCAATGTAGATCTCCTGATCGATCATGGTGGCCAGTGGTGGCCAGTGGT
>DGOD01000008.1 GCA_002389265.1 Gammaproteobacteria bacterium UBA4475 | reverse complement strand
GCCGAGGTAGATGTGCAGTGCGTACACTGCGTTGGCAAGGGTTGCCGAGTCTGCAGCAATACCGGCTGGCTCGAAGTCATGGGCGCCGGTATGGTGCACCCCAGCGTGTTGGAAATGTCTGGCATCGACCCCGACGAATTCAGCGGCTTTGCTTTTGGTATGGGGCCTGACAGGCTGGCCATGCTGCGCTATGGTGTTGATGACCTGCGCCTGTATTTTGACAATGATTTAAGGTTTCTCAAACAGTTTAACTAGCAACCAGACCAGGTTGCGGGCGAGGTATTGCGCCCGTGATTCATGGCTGGTGCGACGCAGGAACGTCCTATGAAATTCAGCGAACAATGGCTCCGAGAATTTGTCAGCCCGCCACTCACCACCCAGCAACTGATTGACCAATTGACCATGGCCGGCTTGGAAGTGGATGGCTTTGAGCCCGTCGCGGCCAGCTTTTCCAGTGTGGTTGTGGCCGAAGTGCTGGAGACTTCTCCGCATCCTGACGCCGACAAACTCACCGTGTGCCGGGTCAATGCCGGCGACCAGGAAGTGCAAATCGTCTGCGGTGCGGCCAACGTTCGGCCTGGCATTAAGGTGCCACTGGCCAAGGTTGGCGCGAAACTCGAAGACTTTAAAATCAAGAAAGCCAAACTCCGTGGTGTCGAGTCATTCGGTATGCTTTGTTCCGAACGAGAACTGGGCTTGAGCGATAATCACGAAGGCCTGATGGAATTGCCCGTGGATGCCCCCGTGGGCATGGATGTTCGTGGCTACCTGCAGCTGGATGATGTGATCATCGATCTTGACCTGACCCCGAACCGCAGCGATTGCCTGGGCATGATTGGGCTGGCGCGAGAGACCGGCGTGATTAATGGCCTGGACGTTAAACCATTAACCGTTTTGCCAGTGCCGCCAACCCACGACCAAACCTTTTCAGTAGCGCTTGCCGCCGGTGCTGCCTGCCCGCGGTTTGCCGGTCGAGTGATCAAAGGCATTCGCTTGGATGCAGAAACCCCGTTATGGATGCAAGAAAAACTCCGTCGTTGTGATATCCGCAGTATCGACCCCGTGGTAGATGTGACCAATTATGTGATGATGGAATTGGGTCAGCCTATGCATGCCTATGACTTTGATGAACTGCAGGGCAAGATAGTTGTGCGGATCTCGAAGGCTGACGAGCAGGTCACGCTGCTGGACGGGCAGGCCGTAAAACTCCACCAAGATACGCTGCTGATTACTGACGATTCAGGCCCGATTGGTATTGCCGGTATTATGGGCGGCTTGTCTACCTCTGTGACCGACAAGACAACGAATATCTTCCTCGAGAGCGCCTTCTTTGCGCCTACGGCCATTGCCGGACGAGCACGTACCTATGGCATGAACACCGATGCTTCTCATCGTTTCGAGCGCGGCGTTGACTGGCAAGGCCAGGTTCGCGCTATCGAACGCGCCACGGCCCTGCTGATCGAGATTGCCGGTGGTGAAGCCGGCCCAACCATCGAGACTATTGATGCGGATACGCTGCCGGTGAACCAGCAAGTGAGCTTGCGTGCCAACCGGATTGAACGCCTGCTGGGGGTTGAGATCAAAGAGGCTGAGGTCGACAAGATGCTCGGCCGACTCGGCTTTGAGAATCAGCGGAGCATCCAGGATGGTGCCGCCCTGTGGGAAGTCACAGCCCCTTCCTTTCGATTCGATATCGCTATCGAGGCCGACCTGATCGAGGAAGTCAGCCGGATTTATGGCTACAACAACCTGCCGGTGCGAACCCCAAAGGTCAATTTGTCGATGGCGCCCGTGGCCGAGGATCAACTGCCCGTTAACCGCATCAAGGATGAGTTGGTGTCTCTAGGTTATCAGGAAACTATTACCTACAGCTTCGTTGATCCGAAGCTACAGGCTACTCTCGACCCGCAGCAACAGCCTATCGCCTTGGCTAATCCCATCAGCGCCGAGATGGGCGTGATGCGCACCACGCTGTGGTCAGGTCTTATTAAAGCCTTGATTTATAACAGTAACCGCCAGCAAAACCGGATTCGCTTGTTCGAAACCGGCCTGCGTTTTCTGCAGGTGCCTGATCAGCCGAGCTTAAGCCTGGCGAATATTACTCAGGAAGCCATGTTGGCCGGTGTGGCCTGCGGCCCTCGATTCCCGGAGAACTGGGCGCAGAAGTCAGAAGCCATTGATTTTTATGATATTAAAGCGGACGTTGAGGCACTTATTGGTCTTACGGGCTTGGCCGATGAGTTCAGTTTCAAGGCCGCGGAATGTGCTGCCCTGCATCCTGGTCAGTGCGCCGGAATCTACCGGCAGGGCCAACTAGTCGGCTATGTGGGCTTATTAGATCCTCGCGTGCAGCAGACCCTGGACTTAGACCAGGCGGTCTACCTGTTCGAGTTGAAGCTGGCGTTGCTGACGCCCAAGCGCCTGCCGAATGCTGCGCCTTTGTCGCGCTTCCCTGAAGTGCGCCGGGATATCGCCATTATTGTCGACAGCAGCGTACATGC
>DGOD01000287.1 GCA_002389265.1 Gammaproteobacteria bacterium UBA4475 | reverse complement strand
TTCCGATTCTTAGAGACAAATCGCCGAATTTCTGAGCCCAACTCATTCAGCTCTTGGATGAGGCCGCCCGAAAGTGAGGATTGAAAGCAACTCCCAGGGATGACGATACTTTACTGAATGATGAAAAAGGGTGTTTATTCTTACTAACCGCTTGCATGCCAGCGTTCTTTGACCACCTTCGTGAAGAAGAGCACCCGGGAGTACGCACCGTTCTTGGACACTGGGTTTTTGTGTACATCCACCCCTACTTGGATGGGAACGGAAGGATGGGGCGCTTTTTAATGAACGTCATGCTTGCCTCTGGTGGTTACCCCTGGACAGTGGTTCCGGTAGATCCACCTTTATAACCAAATTCCCTTGCGACTTTATCGCCGTGGATTTCATTAGGCGCATCCGGTGCCTGATTGAAGGCTAGTGCCGTCCAGTTACTCGTCACCGTTATGAAGCACCCCTCTTAATTCTTTTGGAATGCATTAAACGAAAATTTTTTATCGCTAGCCGAGTTTAATGCCATCAAAATCCCCATCTTCGCGCCATGCCTTCAGCTTCTTGAAATAACGGGGTGGTCCACCCTTGAAAGCTCTAAAGTAACGGCCATTTTTCATCGATTGCCCTTCATTGTTGTAGTAGCCTGGCGTACATGGGTCCTGTCCGGGTAGTGACACTTTTTGCCCGTCATTAATAATGCCATCCACCCACGCCTTCTCTGCGTCTTCAGTCGCCTCAACTCTACTCAAGCCTTTCTCTCGAAGCTCCTCGAGAATCGCACCAATCGTTCGCGCTTGCTCATCAAGATGGTGTGGCACATTGAAAGCGATGGTCGATTGAACGCCGCCTAAAATAAAGCAGTTAGGAAAGCCATTGACATGAATCCCGTGTAGCGTTCGTGGCCCATCAGCCCACTTCTCACTTAGCTTTAACCCCTTGCGGCCTTTTAGATCAATACCGACCCGCCGCTGCATCGAAACGCCAACCTCAAAGCCCGTTGCAAAAATTATACAATCCACCGGGTATTCTTTACCCTTTACGACAACGCCTGATGTCGTAATACCATCAACACCCTGCCCATCAGTGTCAAGCAACGTCACGTTATCCCGGTTGAACGACGGTAAGTATTCATCATGGAAACACGGACGTTTACAGAACATATCGTAGTAGGGTTTCAAGGCTTCAGCCGCTGTTTTATCCTCCACAAATTGATCAACTCGCGCCCTGATCTGCTCCATCTTTCTGTACTGGGCCAGACGCATAGGTGGCACACCTGTATCCCCGCCACTTTTGGTTTCACGGTTTGCTTCGATCATTTTGTGCATCAGGTCAGTCCAACCATCAGCGACTAGATCTTCAGCCTGTGGCAGACCATTAAGGATATTGGTGAGGTTCTCAATACGTTCTTTCTGCCAGCCCTTATCCAGTGTTGAAAACCAAGCATCGTCAGTTGGGCCGTTATCCCTGACATCGATAGTTGACGGCGTTCTTTGACAAACGAAAAGATGCTGCGCACTTTTAGCCAATTCAGGTACGGCTTGCACTGCCGTTGCTCCACTACCAATAATGGCGACCCGTTTATCCTCCAGTCCGGTTAAATTGCCACTATTGTTGCCGCCTGTGTAATCGTAATCCCACCTGCTGGTGTGAAACATGTGTCCTTTAAATTTTTCTATGCCGTCGATTCCTGGCAGTTTAGGTCGAGTCAAGTTCCCGGTCGCTAATACAAGAAAATGAGCCTCAATTTTATCGCCCTTATCTGTGAGCACAGACCAGGTACTCGTCTCTTCATTCCAGTCGGCATCAATCATCCTGGTTTGCAACAAGGCTTGCTCATATAGCCCGTAGTGTTCTCCAATCGCACGGCTATGATCAAAAATCTCATCAGCGTGGGCATACTTTTCGGTCGGCATATAGCTCAATTCTTCGAGCAGCGGCAGATAAACGTACGATTCAATATCACATTGCGCACCGGGGTATCGGTTCCAATACCAGGTACCACCAAAATCGGCACCTTCCTCAATGACGCAAATGTCTGTGTAGCCTGCAGTGCTCAATCGCGCAGCGGTCAACAAACCACCAAAACCACCGCCTACTATGACAACTTCAGCCTTGCTATTACGGGGTTCCCTATTAGCCACTTCTTTTACGAACGGATCCTTGCCGAAGTAAGAAAACTTGTCTTTCACTTCAATAAATTGATCGCTGCCATCAGGCCGCAAACGTTTCTCTCGTTCAACGCGATATTTCTCGCGCATTTGCTCAATCGTGTCTGCCAAATTTTCAGCGTTACTCGTACTACTCATCGTTACTATCCAGTTCCTTAAAATTAATTCGCCGTTCATATCGGCTCATCCATAGACCTGATCTTATAGGGGTATTTGGAAACGCTCAGAGGCCCTAGGAAGAGTGTGATCCTATGGATAAATGAGTGAAATTCGTGGCCAGGCTTCTCGATGGAGAGAAGGTGATTGCCGCCCTTTTACCTATCGCGCAATTTAGTCAAATAGCAAGAAAAGCAATGAAATCAGCAGGCAAGAAACCAAAAAAAGGACCAGGCGAAAAGATGCTCAATGCTTAGTCCTTAATCTGGATTTAATCGGGGCAATCATTCCCCTGCGAGACTATCTAGCATAGCGGAACTCAATGCCATAAGTGCGAGGTGGTCCGTAAGAAGTCGTGGTGCCACCGACTAACCCGGAGTTGATGACCATGGGATGGTACTCGTCATCACTCGCATTGTGAACGAAGCCTGAGATGGTCAAATTCTCAAATGCAGCGGGTTCAAAGAAGACTCTCGCATTAGTCATGGTTCTACTTGGTTCGAGCCCGACCGAAGTATTCCAGAGCGAATGATGTTGTTCGTCAAGGTATGAGTGTTCAACTTGCAATGTAAGCAGACCTGCTTCCAGTTGAATATCGTAAGCAGCAGTCAGACTCGCCTGCAGATCTGGTGCCCTAAGCAGGCTATTGCCCTCCAGATCCACGAATCCATTCTCGGGTGCCATCGGGTCCTGGGCGGAAAAACCTTTGAATTCGCTGTTCAAATACGAAGCCGATCCTGACAGACGAAAGTTCTCGGTCGCCAGCCAGTTAAATTCAACCTCCAAACCCTGGATATCAGCACCTTCAGCGTTAAGCGTTTCTGTGCCTAAAGGGGTAAAGAGGCGAGCCTGATAATCTTCGTAGTCATAAACAAAAGCGCCAACGTTAACCCTAAGCGTATCCGAAAGGTCCATTTTTAAACCCACTTCATACGAAGTTAACGACTCAGGATCAAAGGGGTCAAAGCATGACCCATAGTCGAATCCGCCAGATCGATAACCCGTTGAGACTGAGCCATAAAGCAACCAGCCATTGGAGAGATCTGCATCGATGCCGATTTTTCCAGTCGTCTCTCTCCAATCCTCCACACTCTTTTGACGGGTACATATGTCACCGGAGAACAGATTGTCTGTACTGGATTGATAGAAAGTTTTCTCATCCTCCGTACTTCTGATCCCTATCGTCGCTCTTAATGTGTCAGAGATGCTGTAGGTTCCCTGAGCGTAAATTGCTCTCGACTCGGTTTCTTCGTCGATCGCATCGTCTAAGAACAGTAAATCCGGATTCGATCCATCAAGCCTGGTAAATCCCAGGATACTAAAGGAAGGAATACCGCCATAAAGACCTTTAAACCGCTCACCCAGAGCAGGAATGTCAAACAAACCGAGGTGATTTGATTCGCTGTTGTAATAGTACAGACCTACAATCCATTCAAGACTACCTGTTGAGCCAAGCAAGGTAAATTCTTGAGAAAATTCCTCCATATCCTCAAAGCGCATATTGGTGAAAAAGGGAACACTCGTCCCATCAATATCTCTCTGTCCGCTTAAATTTTGCTCGGAGGCGGCAGTTATTGATCTGACCGAAATTTTGTCACTGAATTGATAATTAACCTCGAGACTATAACCCTCTGAATCGTTGTCCTGAATATTGGGAAATTCTCCGGTTGACCGTCGAGGATCCGGACCCGCAGTAACCAACCCCCCAAAAGCGTCACAGCAGGGGCCAGAAACCGGCGATGTGAAAAGGTAAACCGGACCTGTCGCTTCGGAATCATAATAGTCTGCTCTGAAAATAAGCTCCAGATCATCACTTGGCGTCCAAACTGCTGTCGCTTTCAGAACGGTATAATCCTGGCCATCCTCATCGATATCCAAAAAAGTGTTTTTGATGTATCCCTCTCTTTCGTCCCTGGCACCTGCCAGACGAACCTTGAAGTTATCGGAAACAGGAATGTCACCGGAAAGTTCAAACCGCGTACGATCGTAGTCTCCTGCCAAAAATCCAACTTCGAAAGAGGCCTCATCACCCGGCAATCGAGAGTAAATATTGACACTACCACCGGTCGAGTTCCGGCCATTCAAGGTTCCCTGCGGACCTCTAACAACTTCAATTCGAGCTAGGTCAAAAAGTGCAGCGGCCGAAGACATCGATCCGCCTTTGTAAACGCCGTCTGCGTGTAAAGACACCCCTGGCTCGGCCATGATGGTTGTAAATTCAATGCCAACCCCGCGCACCGTAATGTAACCAGTCGGACCCGCCTGATTGAACGTAACGTTAGGCGCCAGATACTGCACGTCATGCATGGTTTTAAGACCACGCTTTTTGATAGTTTCTTCACCAATTGCAGTAATCGAGATCGGCGTGCTTTGAATAGACGTTTCTTTCTTCTCTGCGGTCACGATGATTTCTTCCATAAATCGTTCACCAACATTCGACTCCGCCGAGCTGGCGTTCCCGAACATAGCCGCGACCACAAAAAGCAACAGTCGGCTTAAATTAAAGTGAAGCTTATTACTACCAGCTATTTGATTTTCTGACATATTGCTCACCCCGATTAAGTTCAATTTTTTTTGTTTCGCCATGCCACTTCGCCAGACAAAGCAATGTCACCAATCAGATAGTTATCCAGATTTGCTATGCTGTCCAATGCATTTTTTGTAATGTGGTATGTAAAAAGCGCATTGCTCAAAGAACGAGCATGGTTACCGTTTGAAAGCTTGATTGAAATGCCTTTGCTTACCCTCCACGTATCAGGCGACCTGGCATTGCACCGGTATGTCGCCCATCCTGGTAGGTCACTTCTCCGGCGCACATCGTATATCGATACCCGCCGGATCTCTGGATTAAACGTTTACCATCACCGGGCAGGTCATAGACCATTTCCGGCGGATGCAGCTTCAGTGCTTCGAAATCAATGATGTTGAGGTCAGCTCGATACCCCTCGGCGACGACCCCACGATCTAACAAACCATAAGTTCTAGCGGTGTCCTGCGTCATTTTGTGCACAACGAGGGGCAATGGAATCGTCGGTCCACGCTCTCTATCGCGAGCGAAATAACTGAGCATATAGGTTGGCACACTGGCGTCTACCAGCACACCGCAATGCGCACCACCGTCAGACAACCCAAACACAGAGTGCGGATTTTCTATTAGCTCTCGCTGGGCCTCGAGGTTGTTCGAGTAGCCGCCAAAAAATACAAGCAGAGGTGTTCCCTCTGCCATTACATCCAACAAATATCAGAATAAAGATTCAGCATTGCCCTCGCTGTTCGAGAACGATGACTTTGGCTTGAATTGCGCGATGATGGGTGCGCTTTCCAAAGTCTATGATCCGACGGGGAATAATCAAACCAACCCGCTAACATGGCCGCTGCATGCTCAACAAAACGAGCTCATCGGACTGCCCTCACACTTCGTTTCAGTCTGCCAGCTAGATCCGTTGCGAGATGAAGGACTTGCCTACACAAGCAAACTGGTCGCTGCAGGCGTAACTGCCAGCAGCAGGACAATCAATGGCGTGACTCATGCGGCCGATATGATTTATCGAATGGAAATGCCCGACGTATATCTGTCTTCCATAGGCGACATTAAACGCTTTGCGGAATTCGTTTGCACTGGCGACTGAATCGGAAGCCCGGTAGCACTAACGGGCTAGTCGCCACTGTTCCTCATTCTTCTTCAGCACAAAAGCCCGCTTAGGCTGCAGCACTTGCTCGTGAACCCACTCTTTCGTACCAGACTCCGATTTTCTTGTTGGCGTCATTAAGGGGTTGGCCAACCTGCACGCCAAACTCAAGAAACGTCTCCAGCATGCTCGTTAGCGGCACCAGGGCGTCCTCATCACCACCCATCAATATGACCGGGCATCCCTCGCAAAAACTTACACGCGATAGTCCACTTCATCTGGCGGTGCATCCGATTACCCCGCACCCCGATTATTGATCGCAACAGTTGTAGGATGATCTTCCGGGAGCAACTCTTGCGCCCGCTAACCCCCCAGTGGTGATTGATCGCATTCAATCACTACATTTTGGGTACAAGGAAGCACAGTCAAATCTGCTCTCCCAATGATCTGGCTCTATCGAGACGACTTGTCTCATCTTTTGGCAGATGCCTCCAGGCCAGCGTTAGAAAGATCAGCGTTAATCCAAACACCAAAAGTGATGTGGCCATTGCCGTTTGTAGCGATTGCGCCGGACTCATTCCGCCTGCGGCATACATATCCGACATTTGCCCCATAAAATATGGCCCCAATGCCAGACCAATCATGGTGTTAATCAAAATGTAATAAGCACCTGCCACGGCTCGCATGCGCGGTAAGACGAGTTCAGTGGCAATCGATGGTGGGACACTCGGCCAGGCCGCGCTGAATAAGTGGTGAGAAAAAAACAAGATGAAAGCAGTCGTTAAGCTAGGTGTATAAATCATCCAGAGCACCAATGGTACGGTCCCAAAAACCGACACATAACCTACAATAAGTCGTCCAGCGGGATGTTTGCCCTTAGCCCAGTCCGCAAAGATTCCGCCCAGTGTAATCCCAATAAGGCCACCCAGCGCACCACCAAGACCGAGGTACATACCCACTTCGCCGGGGCTCGTGTCGTGCACACGCAATACCAGCGCCGGTGTCCAAAAACCTATCCCATAGGTCACAAACGAAATCGTCGGAAAGGCGATCATCGTGTACAGCATGGCTTTCGAGCCAAAAATCATGTGATAGGTCACTGAGTCTCTTGCCTTAAGCGACTGTGCCCACGAAAACGCCACATAAACGCCGATACCCAACGCCAACCACTGCGGAATATTGTCCGTCACGATAGCCAGGATGGTTGCGGTGATCGCGATTACGAGTACCGCGATGAAATTCGCTTTAAGAGATGCACCTTGCCGCGCCAGCCCAACCAGATTAAACAAAGGCATGATCGAGGCAAGCTCCGCTTTAAGAACGGAAAATGGCGCCGGGTGATCTTCGGTGATGAGATCCTCACTGATACCTCTCTTGGGTTCCTTGAGTGTAAGCACCCAGACCGCCATCAAAATCCCGGGCAAACCAACCGCCATGAATGCAGCCTGCCATCCTTTGAGTTGCAATGGGGCATCAGCCGGGTCCGGAAACCAAGTGGTCCAGGTGTCCAGCAAGAACCCGCCCAGAAACAAACCGATGCCTCCACCGATATAAGCGCCGCTGGAATAGATGGCCAGCACCGTCGCCCTCACATTCGGCGAATAGTAGTCCGCCAACATTGAATAGGCGGCAGGGGTTGCACTGGCTTCACCCACACCCACGCCAATTCGAAGCATTGCGAGCGTTGGAAACGACTGGGCGAGTCCAGACAGTGCCGTCATCAGGCTCCAGAAAAACAAACCGCCTGAAATCAGGCTGCGTCTCACCCAGACATCAGCAAATCGTGCCAGCGGGATACCAAAGACGGCATAGAACAGCGCAAAAACTGTCCCATACAAGAAACCCATTTCCGCATCTCCGATGCCCAGGTCCTCTTGAATATCCTGTGAGAGGATCGCAAGAATATTGCGATCGATGAAGTTGAAAATAAATACGATCAGCAGCACAAACAAAACGTAATGTGCGTAAACGCCACCTATTTTTGGGTCCTGCGACTTATTGTCTAGCTTCATAAGTTCAGTGCGACGGATTAACCATCCTCCTCTTTTCTAAGTGCATCGGCGACCCCACTTAGCTGTCTATCTGCAATACCTGCATCTGCCTGACTGATTTCCTGGGCCATGTGCATCATCATGTAATTGGAATGGGATGCCTCGATGTGTTGTCGATAACCCATCGCATCCTGTGCCGAGTTGATCGAATGCTTTAGCATCCTAAGCGTCAGCAAACTGTTCTCTGCAAACCGTTGCGCCTGCGCAAAAGCAGCCTCATAGTGATCACCATCTTCGGTGACCTCTGAGACAAGCCCCAGATCAAGTGCTTCATCTGCGTCGATAAAACGATTTTCAAACAAAATTTGTTTGGCTTTGCGGATGCCAAGATCCCATGGCGCATTAAAGAGCTGCACATGGGACGGGAGGAATTTGGCGTTTTTGGACGCCACGATCACATCCATTCAAGACGCGATCATAAGGCCGCCAAAGATGCAGTAACCCTGAACCGCTGCGATCGTGGGTTTTTTGACATCTCGCCAGCGCAGCGAGTTTTCTATAAACAGATGCCAGGAGCGATTTACGTTAGCGACGGTTCCTTTCCCATAAGGCAGCGTCGCCTGGTCTTCAAGTTCTTCAGGGGTACCCAGATCATGGCCTGCAGAAAAGTGATCGCCGCGCCCAGCCAGGATAATCACCTTGACCGAGTTGTCGTAATCCAGCTTGCGAAACGCATCGGTCATTTCATTCAGCATCAAACGTGATTGCGCATTGCGATAGCGTGGTCGGTTCAACCAGATAGTGGCGATTCTATCTGTCTGTTCAACTTCAATGTGTTGATAGTTCTCCAGTTCTTGATTCATAGGACCTCTACTGTTTGCTATCGATTTTCAACTCGAAGACCAGATCGATTGACTTCGTGGATGTACGACTTGTGCTCCGATGCCTGAACTAACGATTCCGCCATTCCGGCAAGCGTTTTTGCACAAATGCATCTATACCCTCGATGGTGTCGGTACTGGCACCCCACTCATTGAGGGCCAGATAGTCACCTCGCTCCTGACCAGCCATCGCGTCTTCAACGCTGACGTTGTTTAATCCCCTACTGACGACTTGCTTGGTGGCGCGAATAGCCACTGGCGAGCATTTAAGAACACGTTGCGCCCAGACTCTGGCTGCCGTCATCAGTTGATCCGCAGGTACCACCTGATTGATCAGCCCCCAATTCAGTGCTGTATCGGCGTCAATAAAATCACCGGTGAGCAATATCTCCATGGCCCGTTTACTTGTGAGGGTACGAGGCAGACGATGCATGCCGCCAGCATAGGCAACTACGCCGACCTTGGGTTCAGGTAAACCAAAGCTGGCTGCCTCGCTGGCGACAGCCAGATCGCAAGCCATCACTATTTCAAAGCCGCCACCCGCCGCGAACCCGTTTACGGCAGCGATAACGGGTTTGTCGCAGTCAAATCGATTGGTTATCCCGCCGTAGCCACTGTCGGGCACGGTATATTCCTGCTCTTCGCTATCGTCGAAATTACCTTGCATTGACGAGAGATCACCACCTGCGCAGAACGCTGCTTCACCCGCGCCGGTAACAATCGCGACCCACAGGTTATGGTCGGTAGCAAAGTCGTCCATTGCCTCGGCCATTTCACGGTGAGTGAGTGGATCGAGGGCGTTCATTTTAGCTGGGCGGTTGATGGTCAGGATCATCAGGTGGTCTTCAATTTCGACCAGAATATTCTCAAAAGACATAGAGTTTTCCACGCAAAATCACAGATTCGATTGATGCATCAAGCTGAAGTAGGTTTGCAAGAATCTGCAAAGATGGCTTTGGCTGAAGAGTACTTTTGAAATCGAGCGGCTCATTCGACAAATGTCGCCCAATTTTCCAAAGGTTCGCGATCTGTTACCAAATTATTCACCGGACGGCTCGTGTCTCGGTGACCCAGCGCTATGCCACAAAAAAGCATCCACTCAGGATCTGCCGAAACGAAAGCGCTGACAGAGTCGGCTCGCATAGACCATGCTTCCTGAGCGCAGGTATCAAGACCCGCTTCCTGTGCCAATAGCATGAATGTCTGCAGAAACATCCCCAGATCAGACCACTGCGGCATGCCCATCTGACGATCAACGAAGCAGAACAAGCCTGCAGGCGCGTCGAAAAAATTGTAGTTACGGGCTAGATGCGCAAAGCGGGCAGGTTTATCTTCGCGCGGGATCCCAAGTAACTCATACATATCCTCACCCGCTTTGAACCGGGCATCTCGATAAGGAGACTTTAGATCCCTGGGATAAATGTCATAGGCCGGCGTATCCTCAATGTCAGTATCGGCTAGAAACGACAAGAATCGCGGCATCGTTGCACCGTTAATCACGCTAATTCGCCAGGGTTGCAGATTGCCTCCTGAAGGTGCGCGAGCTGCTTTTGTGAGAAGTTCGGCAACGAGTTCATCGGCAACTGGCGTGTCGAGGAAGGCGCGTATGGATTTTCGGGTGTTTACTGCGTCTGTGACGTTCATTGGTAGTCCTGAATTAGTCCTGAATGGATCTGGGTTAATTCTGATCCTTTCTTAACATACGATTTCGCGCTGCGCAGGCTAGTCAGACCCATAGCGTTCGAGATACGAACCGTTACATAGGTTTGCTACTCGCCAGCGCAAAGTCTTTCAATCGACATTGAGTAAGATAGTCATGCAGTTTAGACATGCTGTCCAATGCATTTTTAGTCAGGAGATATTCGTTTTATCTATGCCACAATAGTCTGGCAAATCAATCTACCTTTTCCTGAAGTACCAATTTGGCAGAGCGTCTTCTGATCCAGCGCTAGCGCTCTTGAAAATCCCTGTCAGCGCGCTTGCCGCGATACACTCGCATATCGATTGCCCGTGTGGTTTCAGGGATCAGTCGGAAAAGCATACGTGGCTCCGTCTGCATGTTGGCAAAAAACTTATCGACGGCCTTGCTGTTGTCGGTTGCCCCCGAACCCCCATTGCCCACGTATTTCTCAGCAAGCTTGCGGGTAACAGGCCAGATATCAAACTCGGGAAGCAGGTACGACTCGGCTACGCCATCAATCCCAAC
>DGOD01000334.1 GCA_002389265.1 Gammaproteobacteria bacterium UBA4475 | reverse complement strand
CGAAGGCCTCGTGGTACCTGGGTCAGTGATGGCATCTGATGCATTCTTCCCCTTTCGAGACGGCATAGATGCGGCGGCGGCGGCAGGTATTACCGCCGTGATCCAGCCCGGTGGCTCGGTCCGAGATGACGAGGTTATCCTTGCTGCCAACGAGGCAGGTATGGCGATGATATTTACGGGCATGCGACATTTTCGCCACTAGATTATGGCTTGATTAACGGTTCTTTCAAGACAAAGGTAAATTAATGAAAATCCTGATCACGGGTAGCGGTGGACGAGAACATGCGCTGGCTTGGCGAGTGGCTCAGTCAGAGCTAGTCGAACGAGTTTACGTTGCGCCCGGCAATGCCGGTACCGCCGCAGACCACAAGTTATGCAATGTCGATATTGATATCATGGACTTCGCGGCACAGATTCAGTTCGCTCAAGATAACGATATCGATCTTACAATCATTGGTCCAGAGGCGCCCTTGGTTGCCGGTGTTGTCGATCAATTTCGAGCGGCGGGTCTGCCTTGTTTTGGTCCGGATCAAGGTGCGGCTCAACTCGAGGGCTCGAAGAGTTTCACCAAAGACTTTCTCGCCAGGCATAAGATTCCGACGGCGGCCTATGGCAGCTTCGTCGAGCCAGCGGCCGCCATTGCCTTTGCTCAGCAGATGTCAACGCCCATCGTGATCAAGGCCGATGGTCTGGCCGCTGGAAAGGGTGTCGTCATCGCGCAGACCCAGGCGGAAGCACAAGCCACGATCACCGATATGCTCAGCGGCAATGCGTTTGGGGCCGCGGGATCGCGGGTAGTCATTGAAGAATTTTTGGTGGGTGAAGAAGCCAGTTTCATCGTCATCGCCGACGGTGAGACCTTCCTGGATTTCGCCACGTCCCAGGATCATAAGGCCGCGTTTGATGGCGACCAAGGGCCTAACACCGGCGGTATGGGGGCATACTCGCCCGCACCCGTGGTGACGCCGGAGGTTCATCAAAGGATCATCGATCAGGTCATTCAGCCGACGCTGGATGGTATGGCCGAAGACGGATATCCATATACCGGATTTTTGTACGCGGGTCTGATGATTGACGCCGCAGGTCAACCCAGCGTGATTGAATTCAACTGTCGGTTCGGGGATCCAGAGACTCAGCCCGTGATGATGCGCATGCAATCAGACTTGGCGAAACTTTGTCTGGCGGCCTTAGACGGCGACTTGATCAATCATGTGCTCGAGTTCGATGACCAAGTGGCATTGACAGTGGTCATGGCTGCTGGCGGTTATCCGGACAAGTATACCAGCGGTGATGAAATCACGGGCATCGCGGCTGCCGATGAACTGGGTAAAGTCTTTCATGCTGGCACGCGCCTGGCGGCTGGTAAGGTCGTGACCAGTGGCGGCCGGGTCCTGGGTGTCACTGCAACAGGGCAGTCGGTGCTTGAGGCGCAGCAGCGCGCCTATGCGATGGTAGAAAAAATTCAATTCGCCAAGGCCCAGTACCGAACAGATATCGGCTATCGAGCGATTGCCCGTGAACAAGACGCGAACTAGCCTGGAAAGGCGGCTAGTGGTTGATTAGCTCGGCGAGTACTGTCTTGATTCTGGTGAGTTGCAGCGCGCGCATGGCCTGACTGATAGCCGGGCCTTGCAAGCCGTCTGGCAGCTCGCTGGCACTGACGCTGGTGCAGGCTTGATGCAGTTGTTGCCACCGCGCCAACAACGTCTTTGAGGTCAGTGGCTGGGCTTCGCCGCTTGTGGCCAGCAAGGCGCTGACGGCCATAAATTGATTGAAACGTTCGTGGCGTCGAAAAGCATCCAGCTGCGTAAAAAAACCCAGAATATCTTCGGCATTTAGATTGGCCAAGGTTAGCCAGGTGGCATAGCCCTGGCTGACCTGAACGGCCAGTTCAGTATAACGATTGGGTGCTTTGAGAGCTTTCGAGCGGGCCTTGGTCACGTCTGCGGGGATATTCAAGAACAGTGCCGCGTAGCGATATTCAGGGCGGTCGGTGATTTCACTCAGGCGCGCCAAGTGGCTGAAGTCGGAGAGCTCAGGCCATAGATCGCGGTGGGCGCCGAGGGTCTGCAAAAGCTCGAAAAACGCACCGGGCGTCGGCGCTTTCAAGGCCTTCTCACATTCCATAAAGACCCGCTCTGGTGTTAGTTCTCGAAGATCGCCATGGTCAACCATGTCCTGCATGAGCGCCATCGTTTCGGTGGCGACTTGAAATCCCAAGTGAGCAAAGCGCGCCATAAATCGAGCCACTCGAAGAATGCGCAAGGGGTCCTCGGCGAAGGCCGCGGAGACGTGTCGCAGTAGCCTGGCTTGCAAATCATCGAGCCCGCCATAGGGATCAATTAGATTGCCGTCACTGTCCTCGGCGATAGCGTTGATAGTCAAATCGCGGCGAGCCAGGTCTTGCTCGAGAGTTACCGCCTCATTGGCGTCACAAATAAACCCGCGGTGACCCTGGCCACTCTTCCGTTCGGTACGCGCCAGGGCATATTCTTCCTGGGTTCTTGGGTGAAGGAAGACTGGAAAGTCTTTGCCTACCGAGCGGTAGCCCAGTTGGGTCAGTTGCTCAGCGGTGGCGCCAACCACGACCCAGTCCCGCTCCACAACCACAAGGTCAAGAAGTCTGTCGCGAACGGCGCCGCCTACAAGATAAGTCTCCAATGAATCGTCTCGCTCGGGTTGATTGGTCATGGATGTTTACGCCGCGCAGGCACTGCAGTGATCTTACCATCATCGAGCCGTAGTGCGGTCAGCGACCGTCCCCAGACACACCCAGTGTCCAGCGCAACGGCTGAATCAAGGCCTGTCTCGCCGTTGAGTGCCGCCCAGTGGCCGAACAAAATCTTGATTGACGGATCACTCCGGGGAAAGCTGAACCAAGGCGCAAAGCCGGCTGGGGCTTGCTCTGTCTTGTGCTGTAACTCGAGTTCACCCGCCGCAGTACAATAGCGTAACCGGGTGAAGTAGTTGGTAATCAGTCGCAGTCTGGGTGGGCCTGTCAGGGCATCTGACCAGACGTGGGGTTCGTTACCATACATTTGCGCGAGAAAGTCGACGAAGTCTGGCCCGGTGAGCGCTGCTTGAATCTCTTGGGCGCGATCCAGGCAGGTTTGAACATCCCAGATCGGCGGGAGCCCCGCATGCACCAGCACGCAGCGATTCGCTGGGTCGACGTAAAGCAGCGGTTGATGCCTGAGCCAATCAATGATGCCGGCTAAGTCGGCAGAGCTCAGCAGATCGTCGAAGGTATCGCCTGGGCTGGCAGTCTGACTACCGACTGCCACTGCGAGAAAGTGCAGGTCGTGGTTGCCCAGGACTACTTGGGTATTTGGCAGTTGCCGGATGAAGTTAATGACCTCGAGATTCTTGGGTCCGCGGTTGATCAAATCTCCAAGAAACCAGGCTGAGTCTTGCTGCGGTTTGAACTTGACCTTGTTCAATAGATCGGTCAGCTCATCAAAACAACCCTGGACGTCACCGATCACATAGATACTCAAGGGCTTAGTCCCGGCTGCTAGTAGGAAGTGTCGATGTCTCGTCTCGAGCTGACAGATAGTTCGCACACTGAATATATTCAGCGCCGGTAATGGTCTCCGGTCGTTGTCCCGGCGAGATGCCCAAGGCCAGCATTTCTGATTCCGTGAGATACTTCTTTAAGGCATTTCGCACTGTTTTGCGGCGCTGGCTGAAGGCCTGGATCAACAGCGTTTGAAACAACCCAAGGTCAGTCAGCGCGACCTGCTGCTGATGGGGTATTAACTGCAGTATGGCCGAGGTCACTTTGGGCGCGGGCGTGAAAGATTCTGGATGGACATCGAAGAGTTTTTCAGCCTCGCAAAAGTACTGGCTCATAATAGAAAGACGACCATAGTCACGGGTTGCGGCGTCAGCAGCCATTCGGACGACGACTTCCAGCTGAAGCATGAAATACATATCTTCAATCATGTCCACATGCTCGAACAGGCGAAACAGCAATGGCGTTGAAATATTGTACGGCAGGTTGCCCACCACACGCAGGGGCTTGTCGCCACGGATGCTATTGAAATCAAATTTCAGGATGTCGGCTTCAATGACATTCAGGCCGGGATAGCGCAGGCGTAGTTCCGCCGCCAGGTCGCGGTCAATCTCCACCACGTCAAGCTGACAGCCAGAGGCCATTAGCCCGTGGGTGAGTGCGCCATGACCCGGGCCAATTTCAAGAATGTGATCGCCTGGGCCCGGGTTGATCGCATCGATGATCCGTTGGATGACGTGCTGGTCGTGAAGAAAATTTTGGCCGAAGCGTTTTCTGGCTCGCATTTTCATTCTTCGCAACTGGTGGGCAGGGCCATTTCGGCGGCATAGTGTATGGCTGTGAACAGGCTCGCCGGGTCTGCCTTGCCAGATCCAGCGAGATCAAGGGCGGTGCCATGATCGACTGAAGTGCGAATGATGGGCAAACCTAAGGTGATATTAACGGCATCACCGAAGCCTTTATGTTTTAACACAGGTAATCCTTGGTCGTGGTACATGGCCAGCACCGCGTCAAACTGGCTGAGCATGGCCGGTGTGAAAGCGGTATCTGCAGGTGTCGGGCCGGTGAGGTTGAGGCCTTGTTGCTGCAGAGCCTGGATCGTGGGAATGATAATATCGATCTCTTCGGTGCCCAGGTGACCGCCTTCTCCCGCATGGGGATTGAGACCGCAGACTAATATTCTAGGTGTTGGCAGATGAAAGCGTTGACGCAGTTCCGAATCCAGGATGATTAGGGTTCTGGTCAGATCCGCCACATTGATGGCATCTGCCACGGCGCGCAGGGGTAGGTGAGTCGTCGCGAGCGCGACGCGCAAACCCGTGGTCGCGAGCATCATCACAACTTGAGACACGCCCAGACGCTTGGCTAGCCACTCGGTATGGCCGGTAAAGGCGATACCTGCGTCATTGATGATGGCCTTGTTGATGGGACCGGTCACCATCCCCTGGCAGATCCCGGCTTCGCATAAGCCGACAGCCGTTTCGAGGGTCGCCAGTACATAAGGCGAGTTAGCCTTATGCATCTGTCCGGGTATTGTCTGATGCGCAAGCTGGACCGGGACGATGTTCAGCGCTGTGCTGGAAACAGTGTGGGTTTCAAGCCAGTTATTGATATCGATATTGAGGCCAAGGGCGATCGCCCGTTGGCGCATTAGCTCTGGATCAGCTACCACGAGCAGGTCTGCCGGCAGGCTTTTACCAAGGCTAGCGAGAATAATGTCCGGGCCGATACCCGCAGGCTCGCCGGGCGTGACGGCCAGCAGAGGTGGGCGAGTAGTTGGCTGATTGATGTCTATTTTCTCCATGAAGGCGGTAGTCATTATTCCCCAATCCGTCCGGCACCTGAATCAAGAGCTGGAGGCAAGAATCTAGGAATGTTAAGACGCTTGCCGCCCTTCGATTTACATTGTTCTGGCCTGCGTTGCGTTAATGTCAGTGCGTCTTAGATGCGAATTTCAACAAATGCGTCATCGCGTATTTCTCGGATCCAATTTTGCAGCTCTTCATCAAACCGCTGGTTACGTAAGTAATTTTCAGCCTGGCCCATGCGAAAGCGATCGCTGAAATCTTCGATGCGGCGGCCGGTGACTTCCAGAAAATGATAGCCGTGCTGACTTTTGAAAACCGGGCTTAGAGCATCCAGTTCACTGCTCTGCAGTTGCGCCTCAAATGTCGGCACATAAGTGCCGGCTCGCGCCCAACCCAGGTCGCCACCACTCAGGGCTGAACCTGGATCATCAGAATACAGCTTGGCAATCTCGTCGAAGGCGCGGCCATTAGCCACTTCTTCGCGCAGGCTCTCGGCCATCTCCAGTGCTTCCTCGTCAGTCCGAATCTCAGAAGGCTGGATCAACACATGGCGAACTTGGCTTTGTGCAATCTGGCCTTCGGCCTGGGCGCCGCGGGTCTCGAGCAATTTAATCAGGTGGAAGCCGCTGCCACTTTGAATGGGGCCACGAACGTCGCCAGCGACCATTGTCTCGGCCGTAGCAGCGAACATGCTCGGTAATTGGGCGATCTTACGCCAGCCGAGGTCACCGCCGCTCAGCGCATTTTGCCCCGCTGAATGACCGACCGCCAGGGCACTAAAGTCAGCACCTTCGGCAACTTGCTTAAGTAAATCCTCGGCGTCAGCTTGAATCTTGGCGATTTGGGTCGCAGATGCATCCTCTGGTAACGGGATCAGAATATGGGCGATGCGATATTCATCTGCGGTCATCACAGCGCCTAGTTCAGAGGCCAGAAAATTTTTGATCTCTTGTTCCGAGATTTCGATGCGATTGCGCATCATGCCTTGCTGAACCCGGGCAATCATCATCTCGCGCTCGATCTGGCGACGCATGCTCGCATAGCTGATACCGTCCTTCTCGATCGCAGCGCGAAATTGCGCCACGCTCATTCTGTTTTGTTCAGCGATTCCCTGCAGCGCTTCATTGATTTCTTCGTCATTGATTCTGACGCCGGCACGTTCTGCCATCTGCAATTGTAGACTTTCGACGATCAGGCGCTCAACGATCTGCTCACGTAAAATATCATCAGGTGGCAGTTGGCTGGCATCGGTTATCTGCGCCTTCAATGTATCGATGCGTTCCTGCATCTCGGACTGGAGAATGACGTCTTCGTCGACCACAGCGACGATACTGTCCATGATCACGAGGTTTGCACTGACTTGCAGTGAGGCGGCGAGGAGTATCCCTGCCAGCATTGTCTGAATCAATGTTCTCATAATAGCGCTAGTGTCCTATTTGGTCTTCTCTGGATCGATATCCCTGAATGGTATCGTTCAACAACGAATCGAGGCGCCGCCCCAGGGTTGCCAGGCCCTTGAGCTGAACTTCAAAAAATACGCCGTTATCCATGGTTGCGTACAGTGTATCAATTGTAGCGAACTCCGTCGCGCTAGATGGATCATTGATCAAAGGCAGCACATAACGCGTGGGCCTAATGAAGCGGCGAAATATCAAGCGCGATTTCCAGCAACAATCGTTGTACTCAATGCCAAGCAGAGTCTCCAATGTTTGACTCCTGTCCAGGTCAAAGTTCCATGCACCGATAGCACTCCATTGATTGGTGACCGGCCAGATTAGGGAGGCGTTGGCCTCCTCTTGTGCCAGGCCAGGTCGTGTCTCGATGTCTGGGTTGGTATAGATGTAGCCCAAATTAACAATTTTGCGAGAATCCTTGGCATAGTTAAGAGACAGTTGGCGGCGATGAGTCTGGTGCGCATGAGGATCCCACTGGAACGCACCACGGAGACGTAAGTCGGCGTTTAAGTTCAGTACCGCCTCGGTAAATAAGGGTGATCGCGCGGCGGTATACGCATCGAGGCTGCTGGGGTAGAGCGTGACCCGGCGATCTTTAAAGTGCTGAATTTGACCGATACTCGCGGCCAGTAGTTGTCGGCCGTTACGGGGGTTCAAGAGCCGGGTGGTGAGGCCAAGACTCAGTTGATTCGCGTCTGCGGTGCGGTCACCACCGGTAAAGCGATTGATACGAAATAACTGGGCATACCCGGGTGTGAGGGTGCTGACATCAAATAGAGGTAATGCCTGTTGGTCTTGCTCACCGGTGTAAAGGTAAAACATTCGGGGCTCTAGCGTCTGGTCTAGTGCGGTGCTGCCAAGCTTGATGGGGCGAGTGAACATCAGTCCCGCGTCTAGATAGAATGTTCTGGTGGTCAATCCAGGGCGCTGATCTGCGCCCGCCCGGGTGTTGTCCAGGCGATATTGGCGATGGATCAATTTTACCCCGGGTGTGACAAAGCCCCAACGCTGTTGATAGGGGTAGGAAAGCTCCAGCGCGGCAGTCGCGCGTTCACCAGTGATACGCAGTAAATCCCTCGGGTCATTTGGATCAACGGTGAGCGGACTGTCGGATTTATCAAAGCGGGCATATTCGAGTCTTGACGCTAGCTGCCAGCGACCTGATCGAGCCCTGTGTTCGAGGGCCAGCATGGGCAATACGGCATATTGTTGCGGATCAAAAAGATCGAGGTTCTGAAAATCTCTGACGGTCACGCTTGCCAGCCAGTCCTTGCCGCGGTAAAGAGTCTGAGCGAGTTGGTCTAGGCCAGGCGAGCGTCTGTTCGCTTGACTCATATCGAAGGGCGTCATAAATGGCTGGCTGGATGCGGCGCCGATATTGGCGCCAATATCATTGAGATAATCGATATCCGACACGGCGCTATAATTGACTGCGGTCTGCCAGCGACTGTCTTGCCCGCCCTGGTGCCGCAGGTCAACGTACCAGCGGTTTCTAGCCTCAAACTCGGCACCCGTGGGCTGGACTTGCAGGGTGCGCTGGTCGAAAATTTTATCGCGGTTGATGTAACCGGCATTGATCTCGTTTCGAGTCCCTGCTGTCAGATATCGAAACTGACCATCATGAATCAGGCCGCGCCGAGACAGGCTGCGAAGTTGGTAGGTCGCGTCGCGATTTGGCGCGAGGTTAAAGTAATAAGGGATGTTGATATCAGTACCGTCGATACCACCAGAGCCGATATTGGGGAGCAGAAAGCCTGACTGACGCGCATCGTTGATGGGAAACCTGAACCAAGGCAGGTACATCACCGGAACATCTTTGATGGAGAGTGTGACATCTTTGGCAACACCGAAGCCTGCCTGGGTGTCGAGTACAAAATTTTGGCCACTGATGGACCAGGTATTGCTGTCTGGCTCACAGCGGGTCAGCGTACCGTCTGCAATAGTCACAACCTGGTCTGAATCCTGCCGTAGTTGGCCCGCGGAGCCGCGCAGATTAGCTCGATGTAGCAAAAAGGTCGCGTCCTCGACCTGCCCCGTGTTATCAAACAAGTTGGAGGTCGCGTGCGCACCGGTCATCAGAAAGCCCGGACGGCGGATGATGAGTGGTCCGTCAATAGTGGCAAGTTTCGATGCGTCATCGATGCTGACGAAAGGCGCTGTAATCAGGGAAGTACCCCGAGTTATTTCCACCGCGCCCTTGAGCGTGCTGGATTGCTCGAACAGATGTACCGCAGATTCTGCGGTGGCGTTGATCGTCGTGTCCTGGGGATCACCACTGCGGAGTGGTTCTAGGTAGGCTCCGGTGCAAAATGGCGGGAGTCGGGCAGCATGTTCGACAGGCAGCTTAGCGGCGACCACCCAGTCGAGTTGAGCCGCTGATAAAGGGGGCTCGGCGGCCAAACCGCGCATTGGCATCAAGGCGGCGGCCAACGCCAACAGAGTTGACCACGAAGCCGTCGCGCGCGCCGAGGTGGTGATTGATGCAGTGATAAGGAGTGGCCTTGGGTAAAGTGGATGGTGGATAATAAAACATTCAATGTGAGAGTTCAGTTAAATTGTCAAAGTCGATGTACTATCCGTTGCACCAGGTGATGCTATGAGCGAGATGAGTTCAACCCTACAAGCGCTGGCGAGTGAACGGCAGGCGACGTTGGCCGCCTGGGCGCTGGCGTCCTTGCAACTGGCCGATATCCCTGATTATCAGTATTATCGATTGGCAGTGGCCTCCGACGACGCCAGTTTTCGCCGTTACTTTCGAGCGACCCACCTGACCCGCACCACCGACAGTTTTATCTTTGTCGATGCGCCACCGGAGAAGGAGGACAGCAGACCGTTTGTGCAGGTTCAGGCCATGCTGGCGAGCGCCGGGCTTGCAGTGCCGCGAGTTTATCGGGCGGACTTGGCGCAGGGGTTTATGATGCTCGCCGACTTCGGCGATACCTTGTATCTAGATATGCTCGCTGAAAACCAGACAGCCCAGATTGAAACGAGCTATCAGGCCGCCTTCCAAGCCATTCGGCAGATGCAGGCAATTCCCGTAGCGGAGCAATTGTCGGTTTATGATGAGGCTAAGCTGCGAACTGAAATGGGGCTGTTTACCGATTGGTTCCTGGCTCAGCAGTTGGGTCTGATGGTCGACCCGCGTGAGCAAGCCTTGCTTCAGGGGCTGTTCGACACGCTGGTCACCGCGGCGCTGGATCAACCTCAAGTGTTTGTCCATCGTGATTATCACTCCCGTAATCTGATGGTTATCGCCGGCGAGCAACCGGGCATTATCGACTTTCAGGATGCGGTCAGGGGTCCCTTGACCTATGATTTGGTGTCTTTGCTGAAAGATTGTTATCACCGATTTCCTCGGCCACAGGTCGTGAATTGGGTGAATGAAACCCATCAGCAATGGTTACAGGGCGCCCCTGAAAATCCTGTGGACGCGGCTGAATTCCTGCGCTGGTTTGATCTCATGGGCATGCAGCGGCACCTGAAGTGTGCAGGTATTTTTTCGCGGCTGAATTTGCGTGACGGTAAGCGCCGTTATCTGAATGATATTCCGTTGGTCATGGCCTATCTCGTTGAGGTTTGCGGCCTCTACCCGGAGTTCTCAGAGATTGGCGATTGGCTTTCTGAGCAGGTATTACCCCGGCTGGTTGCGCTTGAGAGCGGCAAATGAAGGCGATGATTCTGGCTGCCGGAGAGGGCCGGCGTATGTTGCCGTTGACGGCACAGATGCCCAAGCCCTTGCTGAAAGTGCATGACAAAGCGCTGATTGAATGGCATCTCGAAGGTTTGGCGCGTGCGGGGTTTTCCGAGGTCGTGATCAATTTACACTACCAAGGAGACAAAATTCGACACCACCTAGGCGACGGCAGCGCCTTTGGATTACACATTACCTATTCGGTCGAGACCATTTTGCTGGAAACCGCCGGTGGAATTCATCATGCCCTTGGGCTTTTGGTTAGCGCGGAGGACGAACCCTTTGTGGTCGTGAATGGTGATATCTACACCGATTTTGATTTTTCGTTGCTACCCAAACATCTTGATGGGCGGGCGGCGATACTGGTAATGGTGGATAATCCGCCTCATCACCTATCGGGAGACTTCAGTCTGACGGCCGCCGGCCAGCTCGGCACTGAGCTCCAGCGTTTGACCTATTCGGGTATCGGCGTCTATTCGCCGGCATTATTTCGCGGTTTGCGGGACGGCCCGGTGATGCTCCGTGAATTGTTTGCGGCGGCCATAGAGGCTGACCTGCTGGGCGGTCAATATTACGCTGGTAGTTGGACCGACGTGGGAACTCCGGCACGGTTGGCGGCATTGAATGCAAGCTAGGAAGTGCCTCGGGGATTAAGAATCTGACTTTCAGCCACGGAACACGGTAGAATGGCGGGACATTTCTTAATGGGATTGCATGTTTTGGAACCTTTGATAGCCCCTTCGATTTTGTCGGCAGATTTCGCCCGCTTGGGTCAGGAAGTAGATGCGGTACTCGCAGCCGGTGCTGACATCGTTCATTTTGATGTGATGGACAACCATTATGTGCCGAATCTCACCATCGGTCCCATGGTCTGTAAGGCATTACGTCGTTATGGGGTTACTGCGCCGATCGACGTTCACCTGATGGTGAAGCCTGTTGACAGACTAATCGGTGACTTTATCGAGGCGGGCGCCAGTTACATTACATTCCATCCCGAAGCCAGTGAGCATATCGACAGGTCTTTGGAACTTATTCGTGCTGGCGGCTGCCAATGTGGCTTGGTCTTCAATCCAACGACGTCGTTACAGTATCTCGATTACGTTATGGATAAGATCGACATGGTGCTGATCATGTCAATAAATCCCGGTTTCGGTGGTCAAAGTTTTATACCCTCGACCTACGCGAAGCTAGCCCAGGCCCGAAAAATGATTGATGCCAGCGGCCGTGATATTCGCCTGGAGATCGACGGTGGCGTCAAAATTGATAATATCGGCAAGATCAAAGATGCCGGTGCTGACACGTTTGTAGCGGGCTCTGCGATCTTTGGCGCGGCCGATTATGCGGCAACGATTGCGGCTATGAGGCGCGAAATTAACGAGACAGCGCGATCTTGATTCAGATCCTGTCGTCATTTAAGCTGCCGGTTCTTTGTTCGGATTCAGCCCTTTTGTGTGGGTTGTACACAACTCATGATTAATCCAGACCACATAATGCTATATCCCCGCACTCCTTCGTCTTGGCGATGGTGATTCATCACCGTTGGAATGGCAGCTTGTTGGCTCGCAGTTAACAGCCGCTTGTCGAAGAGAATATCGCTTATCGAAGTTTGCTAATTGTTACTCTGGAGAAAAATCATGACATTGGATGATTTTGCCAAATTTGCCGCACAAGGTTTCAATCATATTCCCGTTACTCGTGAGGTGCTGGCCGACCTCGACACCCCGCTCTCCAGCTATATCAAGGTAGCGCGTGGAAGTTATAGCTATCTGCTTGAATCTGCTGCCCAAGGTGCGGAGAAATGGGCGAGATATTCCATGGTCGGCTTGCCCAGCGGCCAGGTGTTGAAAGTTTTCGGTCATGAAGTGGTACTAGAGTCGCAGGGCGTTGAGACAGATCGCTTTACTTGTGAAGATCCACTGGCCTATGTGGAAGAATTTCAAGCCCGTTTTCGTTATCCACCGATTGAAAATTTACCGATTTATACCGGCGGCCTGGTAGGTTATTTCGGCTACGACACCGTTCGCTATGTGGAAAAGAAAGTCCAGCACAGTATGCCGCCTGATGTCATCGGCACGCCAGACATACTGCTCATGGTGTCTAACGATGTCATGGTGTTTGATAACGTTAAAGGTAAAATTCATCTCATTACCCATGCGGACCCTGCGGTAGAAAATGCGTTTGTATCGGCGCAGGCTCGTCTCGACAATATGGCGGCGGGTATGCAGGCGCTGATTCCTTTGGATATTCGCAAGCCCAGTGTCGGCCCTGCCGTTCACGAAGAAGATTTTGTCTCGAGCTATGGTCAAGGTCGATTTAAGGCAGATGTAGAGAAAATCAAAGATTATATTCAAGCAGGTGATGTCATGCAGGTGGTGCTGTCACAGCGGATGTCCATAACCCTTGAGAGTGATCCGTTAAACTTGTATCGGGCGCTGCGAGCGCTCAACCCCTCGCCTTACATGTACTACATGGATCTGGGCGATTTTCACATTGTGAGTTCATCGCCAGAGATTCTGGCTCGATTAGATAATGGTCAAGTGACCGTCAGACCCTTGGCTGGTACTCGTCGGCGCGGAATTGATGAAGCTGAGGATATGGCCTTGGAGTCGGAGCTGTTGGCCGATACCAAAGAGCGGGCTGAACACCTGATGTTGATTGATCTGGGGCGTAACGATATTGGTAAGGTGTGCACTACGGGTAGCGTTGACGTGACAGAGATGATGACGGTGGAGCGTTATGCCCATGTCATGCACATCGCATCAAATGTCCAGGGGCAACTAGCCGCAGGTTATACTGCGATGGATCTATTGCGCGCGACACTGCCTGTGGGGACCTTAAGTGGTGCGCCTAAAGTCAGGGCGCTCGAAATTATTGATGAATGTGAGCCGGAAAAACGCGGAATTTTTGGCGGCGCTGTGGGTTATTTGTCATGGAACGGCAATATGGATACGGCGATAGCCATTCGCACCGCCGTCGTCAAGGATCGTACGCTTTATGTTCAGGCGGGCGCAGGGATCGTCGCGGATTCAGTGGCTGAGTCAGAGTGGCAGGAAACGATTAACAAGGCGCGGTCGATTTTTCGAGCCGTAGGGTTGGCCGAGGCGGGTTTGGGACTCGAAACCAAGGCGGAAAATCTTCGAGTTTATAATTCAGCTGAAATACGTAAGGCCGTGGGCGAAGTAGGTGATTCGAAATGATTCTGATGATTGATAACTATGATTCATTTACCTACAACATTGTTCAGTATCTGGGAGAATTAGGTCAGCAGGTTGAAGTGTTTCGGAATGACGAAATCACGGTAGCGGAAATTCAAACCTTAGCGCCCGCAGGTATCGTGATTTCACCTGGGCCCTGTACGCCGAATGAGGCTGGAATTTCCATGGATACGATTCGTCATTTCGCCGGTCGGTTACCCATACTGGGTATCTGCCTTGGGCATCAGAGTATTGGTCAGGTCTATGGCGGATCGATCGGGCGGGCTAAAAAAGTCATGCACGGTAAAACGTCGAAGATTTTTCATACGGGAGTCGGTGTGTTTTCAGGTTTACCGAATCCATTTACCGCCACGCGATATCATTCTTTGGTGATTCTTTCTGAGTCTTTGCCGGATTGTTTGGAAATCACTGCTTGGACAGAAGTCGACGGTGAAATCGATGAAATAATGGGTGTTCGACACAAGACCTTGCAGGTTGAGGGCGTACAGTTTCATCCCGAATCAATATTAACTGAGCACGGTCACGATTTATTACTCAGTTTCGTCAACTATTGTGATGCTGAGTCGATCAGTTGCGATCAGAAGGATAAATTATGATGGATATGCCTACAGCGATTGCCAGAGTCACTGAAAAGCAGAATCTAACTCAGGCGGAAATGTTAGATGTAATGCGTCTGATTATGTCCGGTGGCGCAACTCCGGCCCAAATTGGTGGGTTTCTGATCGGCTTACGAATGAAGGGTGAGACGGTGAGTGAGATTACCGGCGCTGCCACCGTGATGCGAGAACTCTCAACCCCAGTGCTGACTTCGCTGGAGGATATTGTCGATACTTGTGGTACCGGTGGCAGTGGATCTAACAAGTTTAATGTTTCGACTGCGGCGGCTTTTGTGGCAGCGGCCGCCGGAGTGCACATTGCCAAACATGGCAACCGCGGTGCGTCCAGCAAGAGTGGCAGTGCCGATCTACTTGAGGCGGCGGGCGCGAATATTATGCTGACCCCTGATCAGGTTGCCCGCTGTATTGAAACCGTAGGCGCGGGTTTTCTATTTGCTGTAAATCATCACTCGGCGATGAAGCATGCTATCGGTCCACGTCGTGAGCTGCTGACGCGGACTATCTTTAACCTGCTCGGGCCGCTGACCAACCCGGCGGGTGCCAAGCGCCAGGTTATTGGGGTGTATGCCAAGCAATGGCTGCGACCGATTGCCGAGGTTTTGCAGTCCATGGGCAGCGTCCATGTATTGGTGGTTCATTCAGCTGATGGCTTGGACGAAATCAGTATCGCTGCCGAGACCTTTGTAGCCGAGCTTAAAGATGGTGCGATCACGGAATATCAGCTTCAACCCGAAGACTTTGGGCTGCAACGGCAACCCATAGACTCGCTGATTGTTGAGGATAGTGCGCAAAGCCTGGTGCTAGTTGAACAGGCATTGGCAGGCAAACATGAAGCCGCTACCGACATTGTGGCCCTGAATGCCGGCGCGGCGATCTATGTAGCAGGCCACTGTCTCGACTTGGCTGCCGGGGTAGAAATGGCGCGAGATGCGATCGGTAGTGGTATGGCGCTAGAAAAATTCAAAGATTTTGTGGATTTCAGTCGGCAGCTCGGCGAAATCGGCTAGCGGTGAGTCATAGATTTCAAGGGAGTTAGCAGCGGACATGAGTGCACCAGATATCCTACAAAAAATCGTCGAGGAAAAGTGGCGCGAGATCCCGCAGCGAGCTGCTGCCCGACCTGTGGCCGAGCTACAGCGGCTGATTGGTCAGCAAAGTGATCCTCGAGGCTTTGTCGCAGCGCTGACCGAACGTATGGTAGCCCGCCAACCGGCGATCATTGCAGAGATCAAGAAAGCATCGCCGTCAAAAGGTGTCATCAGAGAGAATTTCATACCCGCTGCTATCGCTCGCAGCTACGCTGATGCGGGCGCAGCCTGTCTGTCGGTGTTGACCGATGTCAGTTTCTTTCAGGGTGCTGATGAGTATCTGGTCCAGGCTCGCAATGCGGTTGCGCTTCCGGTGCTGCGCAAAGATTTCGTGGTCGATCCCTATCAAGTGCTAGAAGCCCGTAGTATCGGGGCCGATTGCATTCTGCTGATAGCGGCGATTCTTGCGCCAAAGACCATGGCAAGCCTCTATCAAGTGGCTGTCGACTTGGGAATGGACGTTTTGATCGAAGTGCGTGATGCTGTGGAGTTGGAGCAGGCGTTGCAGGTCTCGCCAACATTGGTAGGCATTAACAACCGTGACCTAAGGGATTTCAGTGTTGATCTGGCCACGACCTATGATCTGATCGATCGGTTGCCAGCCGGCGTCAATCTGGTTACTGAGAGCGGTATTCATCAGCGTGCCGATATTGAGGCGATGCAAAGTCGAGGGGTATATGGTTTTCTGGTGGGCGAGGCATTTATGCGGGCTGAAGACCCGGGTGCTGAGCTAAAAACCTTGTTTTACTAGCCCGCTGGTGGTCGGGCAGCCGTTAGCGTGTGCCAAAGACCACCATAGTTTTGCCTTTAACAGAGACCAGCCCTTGATTATCAAGGGTCTTCAGGACTCGACCGACCATTTCTCTTGAGCAGCCGACAATTCTGCCGATTTCCTGCCGCGTGACTTTAATCTGCATGCCATCGGGGTGAGTCATGGCGTCAGGTTCTTTGCAGAGATCGAGTAGGGTCCCCGCGACGCGCCCCGTGACGTCGAGGAAGGCAAGATCGCCAACTTTTTGAGTGGTTTTTACCAGTCGGGCTGCGAGTTGACTGGCCAATTGGTAAAGCATACCCGCATCTCTCTTGCTGAGTTCCGAAAATTTTCCGTAACTGAGTTCGGCCACTTCGCATGCCACCTTGGCCTTGACCCAAGCGGTGCGCTTGCCCTGACTGCCGAACATGGCCATCTCGCCAACGAAATCGCCGGCATTCAGATAAGCGATGATGATTTCCCGGCCGGCGTCGTCTTCTACAAAGACAGTGACAGAGCCTTGGGTGATGTAGAAAATTGAGTCGCTAGGCTCACCTGCGTAGATGATTGTGCTGCCGCGTGGGTACTTACGTTTATGAGCAATGCGCAGGAACTCTTCCATATTGCCTAAACTGTTGCCTAAACCATTGCTTAAATCCTGGCCAATGCTGGCTGGACGCTGAGTTAAGCTGGTCATGATTATCGGTGCCTCGAAGTGCTGTCTGTAGCGCGATACTGTCGCACTTCGGCAAGCCTGGCTGGTCATTAAATAGCCTCGAAGGCGTATTTTGAAGCATCGGCGGTATATTTTGGCGGCGTGCTGCCGCGCCGCCGGATCAGTTCGGTGTATGCGGCAGGCGAACATGCCTTTGTGTCGTTGCAGTGGTGCAAGTTGGTGATTGTCGCTACCATGGACAATCAACCGGTGACAGAGAGTCAGGATAATAATGAAAGCCAGTATTCGATGGGTAGAAGACGTGATGTTTATCGCTGAGTCTGGGAGCGGCCATGTAGTCGCTGTTGATGGACCGCCCGCCACTGGTGGTCGGAATGTCGGTGCCAGGCCCATGGAGCTAGTCTTAATGGGCTTGGGTGGATGTGCGAGTTTTGATGTGATGACGATGTTGAAAAAAGCCAGGCAAGACGTGACGGGCTGCGTTGCGAGCTTGGAGGCTGAACGCGCGGACAGCATCCCCAGTGTGTTTACGAAAATTCATTTGCATTTTGTTGTGACTGGTCGAGAACTGAAGGAATCGCAGGTCAAGCGCGCCATAGACTTGTCTGCCGACAAGTATTGCTCGGCTTCCATTATGTTGGGGCGAGGTGGGGTGGAGATTACCCACGATTACGAAATCATTCAGGTCTGAGTGCTCATAGCCTGATAACTTGGGTCAGATCCAGTAAGTAGACTTTGTCATCAGAGACGAGACTTTGTGCATCAGGCTTTTGACCGGTGCGGGAAAGTTCGCGCCGCCAGCGGTGAGCGCATTGTTTTTGTGGCGGAGTTCATCTTCGCGCATCTGGGTTAAAATTTGCCGTGACTTGTGGTCCTCTTCAGGCAGCAGCGTCAAATGTCGGTCTAAGTGCTTGCAGACCTCTTCTTCAGTGGCGGCAACAAAACCCAGATTAACCTTGTCGCCGAGTAGACCGGTCACAGCGCCTATGCTGAAAGAGGCTGCATACCAGAGTGGGTTCAGGTAACTGACATGAGAGTCCAGTTCCTTGATGCGCGTCTGGCACCAAGCCAGGTGGTCGGCTTCTTCCGCTGCGGCTTGATCCAGGGTGGCCACCGCACCGATATTTTTTGCCGTGAGAGCCTGGCCTCGGTATAAGGCCTGGGCACAAACCTCGCCACAATGATTGATGCGCATTAGACGCGCAGCCTTTAGCTTTTGTTCGCTAGTCAGTTCGGTGGCTTGACTGTCTTGAGCGGGTGATGGGCGATCAGGTTGGCCCACAGCGCCACTGACCGTGCGCAATGCCGCGTCGATCCCATTGATTAAATTATCTATAGCAGATTGATGCATATTGTCTCCGGTCATTAACCCAGATGAGTCAGCTGACGTCCCCCGAGGAGGTGCAGGTGAATATGGAAGACGGTTTGGCCACCATCCTGATTACAGTTCATGATTAGGCGGAAACCGGGTTCACTGAGATTTTGCTCGGCGGCCAGTTGAGTCGCGGTGAAAACCATATGTCCCAACAATCCCCGATGGTCGATATCCACGTCGTTCAGCGTTGTAATGTGCTGCTTCGGGATGATGAGTTGATGCACGGGTGCTTGCGGGCTGATATCTTTAAAGGCCAGGACTTGATCATCTTCATAGACCAGATCTGCGGGAATTTGTTTGCTCGCGATTTTGCAAAAAAGACAGTTGTCGGTCATGAATCACCTGTTTCAGGGTTGGCGAGTGCAAAGGCGGTCTTGCGGTTATTGCCGCAACTATGCCTCAACGATTATGCCGCAGCTATCTATAAGGTGCGAGTGTCCGCGGGATAGGTCTAGCTGGCGTAGCCGAAAGCGGCAGAGGATTTCGAGACTGATGGGACATCTTCGAGCACCATCTGGCCAACTGCTACAAGGTGGCCGCCGTTAACCCTGTCGTCGGAATGATTATAGCTAAGCCTGCACCAGAAGAACACCGCAGTGGCCCTTGATCTCTGCTATTGCTGCAGGCGCATGGGAAGGTGCGGCATACTGGATTACCATTTACCGCACAGCAGTGCCCGTGCCTAAATTGGTGGTTTCGATTCGGCGTCGGTTTGTAAGGCCTGTAGTTGCCTCGCGATAACCCCCGGTGACTGAGTGGCTCGACCTAGCAGGTTGTAAAGAACTGGTACCACAAACAGGGTCAGAACAGTGGCAGTCAAAACCCCTGAAAAAATCACGATCCCCAGCGTGATGCGACTTTCAGAACCGGCACCACTGGCGAAGATCAAGGGCAGGGAGCCCATGACGGTGGACAGGGCGGTCATCAATACGGGACGTAATCTAATCTCTGAGGCCTGTATTATCGCCGCGCTAAATTCGACCCCTTGATCCCGCAGTTGGTTGGCAAACTCGACAATCAAAATGCCATTTTTGGTGGATATGCCAACCAGAATAATGATGCCGATATCACTATAAATGTTCAACGTGTCGCCCGTCAGATACAAGCCCAGAAGTGCACCGAAAGTCGCCAATGGCACTGTGACCATGATGATAATGGGATGGACAAAACTTTCGAATTGAGCTGCCAGGACCAGAAATATAACCAGCAATGCCAGTAAAAAGGTGAACAATAACCCGCCTTCGGACTCGCGCAATTCCAGTGATTCGCCTTTGTAGTCTATCTGCGCCGTGGCCGGTAGTTCATTGAGCACGATATCTTCAAGAAAGTGTAAAGCCTGGTCTAGATCGTAACCGGGGTTTAAGTTGGCAGAGATCGTGATAGCCCGCAATCGATTATATCGATTGAGGCTGCCGGCGTCCGCGATATTAGTGATTTTGGTCAGGTTCGACAGAGGGATGAGTTCGCCTGATTGATCAGACCGCACATACAAGTTGGATAGGTCAGTGGCAGTGGCCCGTTGCGCCTCGGCCGCCTGTAAAATCACGTCATACTCTTCGCCATTGTCCAGGTAAGTTGTCACACGGCGCTCACTCATCATAGCCTGCAGAGTCTGACCGATAGCTCTGACCGAGACGCCAAGATCGGCAGCTCGGGTTATGTCGACCTCGACTAATAGCTGCGGCTTCGTCTCTTTATAATCAGACTGGATGCGGCTGAGGCCGGGATTGCTTTCGGCGCGCTCGATAATCAAGTCGCGCCACCGCGCCAGCTCCTCATAGGTACTGCCCCCCACGACAAACTTAACGGGCTGGCCGCCACCGCCGCGTTGCAGGCCGGAGCGCATGGATGGAAATGCGCGAATTCCAGGGATGTTTTGCCATTCTTGGTTCAAGGCTGACATGACTTCCTGGGTTGATAGACTGCGGTCTTCCCAGGGTGCCATGGTCACCAGATTGACGGCGCTATTGACGGCTTCAGAGCTGCCGAAACCCGGCAGAAAGACCAGGTACTTGAGGACATCGCCTGACGCTACGAAAGGCTCGATGGTTTTTTCAAGCTGCCGTAGTTGGCCCTGCATGAATTCGAAACTTGCGCCTTCCGGACCGCTGATATAGGTGAAAAATACCCCCTGATCTTCTTGCGGTGCAAACGCCGTGGGTACTGCCTTGAGTAGCGCCCAACTGCCCGCTGACAGAATTACAACCATCGACATGATGCGCGCCGGACGCGGCAGGCACCAACTCAGACCTTGGTGGTAGGCACCTTGAAACCAGTGAAACCCATTATCCACCGTTCTCGTTAACCAGCTATCGTGGGCATGGTTGGTTAGCAGTTTGGAACACATCATGGTGGTGAGCGACAGCGCCAAAATGCTGGAAAAAATCACCGCGGTACCAATTGTGACGGCGAGTTCTGCGAAGATGACGCCGAGGTTGCCGTCTAGAAACGCGATAGGCACAAACACCGCAATCAGAACAGCGGTGGTAGCGATGACAGCAAAGGCGACCTGTCGAGAGCCGTGAAACGCTGCCAGCAATGGTGGTTCGCCGGTCTCGATTCGGCGCTGAATGTTTTCCAGGACAACGATGGAATCATCAACCACCAGGCCGATAGCCAAAACCAGACCCAGCAGGGTAATAAGGTTGACGGAGTAGCCGAACAAGGACAGGCCAATAAAGGCTGAAATAAGACAGATCGGTATGGTGATGGCGGGAATGATCATGGCTCGCACGGTTCCCAGGAACATATAGATGACCAGGCTTACCAATGCCATGGTAATAGCGAGAGTCACGTACACCGACTGGATAGCGGTTTCGATAAATACAGAGTCATCGGAGCTGGCGATCAGTGTCATGCCTTCGGGCATTGAGGCGTTAATAGCTGCTGCCTTACGGTTGGTGGCTCGCAACACCTCTAGGGTGTTAGCGGTAGACTGTTTAACAATGCCTAAGCCGATAGTTGGCACCGAGTTGCCTCGGAATTCATTACGGTAAGTGGTGGGCCCAAGTTCTACTTTTGCTACATCTCCAAGACGGATCAGCTCGTTGTTGTCGCTGTAAGCGATTGTTAACTGGCGGAAGTCATCTACTGACTCGTAGGCACGTTTGACCCTGACGGTAAATTCTCGCTCAACAGAATCGATACGCCCGGCAGGAAGTTCGATATTCTGGCGCATTAATGCGGATTCGACGTCCAGAACCGTCAGACCTCGAGCGGCGAGCGCTATCCGGTCTAGCCAGACGCGCATTGAATACCGACCGGCACCGCTGATGCTAATGTTAGCTACGCCGTCGATAACTGTGAATTGATCCACCAGGTAACGCTCGGCAAAGTCAGTCAGCGCCATGTTATCCATGTTGGGGCTAGTAAGAGAAAACCATTGAATAGGTCGTGCATCACTGTCGGCCTTGGCAATGCGTGGCGGATCTATATCGTCAGGCAGTCTACCCAATACGCGAGCGACTCGGTCGCGAACGTCGTTGGCAGCCTCATCAATGTTGCGGTCGAGACTGAATTCAACAGAGATCCGCGAGTTGCCATCTTGGCTTGAGCTGCTGATGGATTCGACACCTTCAATGCCGCTGATCTGATCCTCAATCTGTTGGGTGACCTTGGTTTCAACGACCTGTGCGGAAGCACCCGGGTAGGATGTTGATACGGACACTCTGGGGGGGCTGGTGTCGGGGTATTCTCGCAAAGGTAAATCAATGAATGAAAGAGTGCCGAAGGCGAGAATCAGCAGGCTGATCACTGTCGCAAAAACCGGTCGTTTCACTGAGATGTCTGAAATGATCATGAGCTGGCATTACCTTGGCGGTCTGATTTTTTGCTGACCTTGCTGCCCGGATTGATCTTGATGACCCCCGCAGTGATGACTTCTTCATCAGCTTTGATGCCGGATAGTACCTCGACTATGCCTGCACGGCGGCGGCCCACAGTAATTTCCTGGCGTTGCGCAATACCTTGTGGGTCTATTACATAAACGTACTGCCGATCCTG
The DNA here is from genome assembly GCA_002389265.1 of Gammaproteobacteria bacterium UBA4475. Lineage (GTDB taxonomy): Bacteria > Pseudomonadota > Gammaproteobacteria > Pseudomonadales > Azotimanducaceae > UBA4582. The sequence continues at coordinate 8,038 of DGOD01000334.1, read as the reverse complement.
GATGGGTATCACCGCCGACTCGGGAATGACCAGTGCTGGCGAGCGGTCCAGTACCAGTTTGACGGTTAGCAACATGCCCGGTCTGAGTTGTTTATTGTCGTTATTGATCAAGGCGCGAACAGTAACCGCTCGAGTCACCGGGTCAACTCGAGAATTGATCGTGGCAACTACGCCGGTAAAAAATTGGTCTGGGTAAGCGGCGCTGCCGGCAATCACTTCCTGGCCGGGTTCCAGGCTCGACAGGTAATTTTCTGGGATCGCAAAGTCGAGTTTAATGGTGCTGATATCGTCTAGAGAGGTTACCGGAGTTGAAGAGGTTAACAGCGTGCCAGGGCTGGTATTACGAAAGCCTAGAATGCCACTAAAGGGCGCCCGAATCAGGCGGTCATCAAGCCTGGCCAGAATCGCGTCGAGGCGCGCCCGGGCAGTTTGCATTCGAGTTTTCTCTACATCAAGTTGGGTTTCTGATGCGAGCTTCTGCGCAATCAAATTGCTGACACGATTGTATTGCCGGCTGGCTTCATCGAGTGTGGCCTGGGCTTCTGCTAGCTGGGCAGTTTCTTCACCGTTGGTGAGTTCAACTAATATGTCGCCCTTGCTAACAAACTGGCCGTCTTCGAAATTCACCTTGCGTACGGTTTCGGTGACTTTAGCTGTCAGCAAGACCGACTCATTAGCGCGGGCTGTGCCGATGGACTCGATCTGATCGATGATGATTGTTTGATAAGCGGGTCTGGCTTCCACCAGCGTGGTGCTAGCCCCCCACGCTCTGCCTGAATCAGCCTGTTGGGATTGAATCCAGATGCTGGCTGTAAAACCGGCCAAGGCAAGTAACAGGATCGAACAGATGACAATAATGGGATGTTGCTTGGCGAAGTTCAATCTAGATTCCTTGCTGTAATGGCATGAATGCATAGTGATACGAAAATATTCACTTGAGCGACTGTTGTCCCTGTCGTAGCTGTTGCTTGAAAAGCCTGTTCAAAATCACTGGGTCTCATTGGCGCGTTAGCGGGCTGATTATAGTGGCTTTGTTTGATTCGAGGCTAGCGCTGTTGTCGCCCACCTCAGTCAATAGCATTTTACAAAGAGTTAGAGTTGGAATGTGGGCAAAGTCTTTGCGTGCCACTTCAAGGTCACGGGCGTCAGGGGTTGGGTTGGCGCATCATATTGGCGCCAAAGGGTGGCCAGGCTCTGAGTTTGGCCGGGAATGACCAGGTCTGGTGCGATTTCCGCAAAGGGCCTCAAGACGAAGGCATTGCGGGTAATTTCCTCACGGGGTAAGACGATGCCTGCGGTCAGCTCAGCATAGTCGTCAAATGTCAGAATATCGATGTCCAGGGTGCGCGAGGAAAATTTGTCGCCCTGTGGGTCCCGACCGTGTCGGAACTCTAGTGCCCGCAGGCAGGGCGCGAGCTCAATCAGAGGTGAGCTTGTGACCAAGCCGACCACCATGTTGTGAAACATGGGTCCCTCGAAGCCAATGGCGGCGCTCTCGTAAGCGCAGGACACATCCATTGCGCCATAAAGGCCCGCCAGTTCGTCCAAGCCAATTGGTAAGAAGTGTTCCGGACGAATGTTGCTGCCGAGTCCAAGGTAGACTTTATGTTGTTTCATGGTCCGGGCCTGCGGTGCTGAAACGCTTGATGATCACGCCGACATCCGTCGCGTTAGCGACTGCGCCAGGTTTGCCAATCTTCAGCTTCACGGCGGCGACCGCAAACTCTGTCAACACCAGGCTGGCAACTGCTTCAGCCAGGGATTCAAGCAACTGAAAACGGCTGGCAGCAACGAAGGCGGTGATTCGATCGGCGATGGCGCCGTAGTCGAGGGTGAAGGATAAGTCATCGTCTCTGGCTGCCAGCGCAATATCTGTGCTCATCTCCAGATCAAGCACGACGGTTTGTTGAATCGTCCGCTCCCAGTCGTAGACGCCGATGACGGTATCGACCCGTAAGCCTTCAATATAAACAATATCCATGGTGCTAGCCTAATTCCGTCATCGGCCAGCGGGGCCTGACGTGAATCGCCAGGTCTTCACTGTGACCCTTTTGTAAATGCTGTAAACCCGCGTAGGCAATCATCGCGCCGTTATCGGTACACAATTTCAGTTCCGGATAATAGACCCGACAGCCGGTCTCTCGGGTCAGGACCTCAAGTGACTGGCGTAAAGCCTGGTTAGCACTGACGCCGCCGGCAATGACCATTTGCGTCAGGCCGGTCTGCTCAACAGCGCGACGACACTTGATTTTTACGGTCTCGGTGACGGCGGTTTGAAAGGCCAGGGCTATGTCAGCGCGATCCTGGTCTGTGGGCGACTCAAGTTGCCGCAGGGTATTCATGGTGAAGGTTTTCAGGCCACTAAAGCTGAAGTCCAGGCCGGGGCGGTCAGTCATAGGTCTTGGAAAGCGAAATCTCGAGGGCTTGCCCTGTCGCGCCAGTGCCTCGATAGCGGGGCCGCCGGGGTAAGGTAGACCGAGCATTTTAGCGACCTTATCGAAGGCTTCGCCCGCCGCATCGTCGAGGGATTCGCCGAGTAGTTCGTACTGCCCTAGACTCTGACAGCTCATGAGTTGCGTGTGACCGCCAGAAACCAGCAGAGCCAGAAAGGGATAGTCTGGTTTATCGGCGCTCATTAACGGCGCCAACAGGTGGCCTTCCATATGGTGAATGCCAATCGCTGGAATTTGCCAGGCGAATGCCAGAGATTTGGCGATGCTGGCCCCTACCAGTAACGCGCCCACCAAGCCGGGCCCGGCGGTATAGGCAATAGCATCAATATCGGCCTGTGTTGAGTGACTCAAGGCAAGGACTTCGTTGATCATCGGCAGGGTCTTGCGGATATGATCGCGCGACGCGAGTTCAGGCACCACGCCGCCATATTCCGCGTGCAGCGCAACCTGACTGTACAAAAGGTCTGCCATCAGGCCGTGATTATCATCATAAACGGCAACGCCGGTTTCATCGCAGGAGGTTTCAATACCTAAGACACGCATGGTTGAAGGGATTCGCAAAAGAAGGCTGAATCGGTATGTTACTGATTATTTTGGTTAAAATCCTGATTAAACGTTGAATTAATAGGTTTGTCAGCGGCCATTACGGCCTCAGTGTGAGTTTCTCAAAAAACCCTTTTCGGCTTTTGCATTTGGGGTGTTATACAGCTAGAATGCTCGCCCTGCGAAGAGGAGTGAAATTTTTTAGATGCCAAACGTTAAAGTAAAAGAGAACGAGCCATTTGATGTGGCCCTGCGTCGATTCAAGCGATCTTGTGAAAAAGCCGGCGTTTTGGCTGAAGTCCGTCGCCGCGAGTTCTACGAAAAACCTACGTCCGTTCGCAAGCGTAAAGCTGCCGCTGCCGTCAAGCGTCACGCTAAGAAAGTGCAACGCGAATCAAGACGCATGGAACGCCTCTACTAGGTTTGTCCGCTGGTAAGCCTATTCAGTCGTCTAGCTAGCAGGCGCCGGAATAGTCCGCTAGCGAGCCGAACACGTCGAGATAAATCTAAGATGAGTCGGGCATCAGTCTTTGCCAGGCACATCTTTCTTGGTTATGCAGTGCTATTTAGTGAGCTGACCTGAAAAGCGTTGGTCCTGTATCAAATCGGGGCTGCCTGAGAACCCAGACATGCCAGTATCAGAAATCAAACAGCGTATTGATGCGGCCGTAAAGGACGCAATGCGGGCCAGAGATAAGCAGCGCCTGGGTGTATTGCGGTTAACCATGGCTGAGTTTAAGCGAATCGAGGTCGATGAGCGCATTGAGCTTGATGATGAGCGCGTCCTGGCGGTGCTCGATAAGATGACCAAGCAACGTATTGACTCCCTGACGCAATTCGAGAAGGCCGGGCGTGATGATCTGGCTGCCCAAGAGGCCTTCGAGATCGCACTGATCAAAGAGTTTCTGCCGGAGCCACTGAGTGAAGCCGAGATCACACAACTGATCGACGCGGCGATCGAGACTGCCGAGGCGAGTTCGATGCAGGCCATGGGTCAAGTGATGGCCCTGCTGAGACCACAAATGCAAGGCCGTGCTGATATCGGCAAGGTTAGTGCATTGGTCAAAGGCCGGCTCATTTAAGTCTGGCAAAAAATAGGGTCGCGAGTTTCGTGGCGGCGCGTGAATATCCTCATCTGCAAGACTGAACCAAAGACTTACCCGAAGACCTGCCCGATAATTTTTTTAAGCTCCAATCCCTGGTCTGAGTGCGAAATCCATCGCTTCCTGATAATGTAACGCTCCCTTCATCATCTGATCTGTCGCCAAGCCGTGATTGCACCAGAATTTATTGACGAACTATTAGCCAGAACCGATATTGTTGAGGTGGTACAGTCTCGCGTCGTGCTGAAAAAGACCGGCCAAAATTATACTGGCTTGTGTCCATTCCATAAGGAAAAGTCGCCTTCATTTAGTGTCAGTCAGGACAAGCAATTTTACTATTGCTTTGGCTGTCAGGCCTCTGGCAGCGCCCTGAAGTTTTTAATGGAATTCGAGCGCCTTGAGTTTCTCGCCGCTATTGAAATGCTCGCGGGCAACGCCGGTATGCAGGTGCCGCAGACCAGTTCACAGGGTTCACCTGAGCGTAATGAGCGGCGAAAATCGATCTACAATATCCTTGAACAATCCGCCCATTTTTACCAGGCCCAACTCAAACAAAACAGCCACAAGGCGCAGGCCATCGACTATCTGAAGGCCCGTGGAGTTTCCGGTGAAATCGCTCGAGACTTCGGTCTCGGTTATGCGCCACCAGGCTGGGATAATCTATACAAAGATCAGGCGAAGACCAATCTGGAACATGACCTGTTGATCGAGTCTGGCATGGTCGTGAATAACAAGGATGAGGATAAAACCTATGACCGCTTTCGAGATCGCATCATGTTTCCGATTCGTGATATTCGAGGTCGCGTCATTGCCTTTGGCGGACGTATTCTGGGCGAAGGTCAGCCGAAATATCTGAACTCACCGGAAACGCCGGTGTTCCATAAGGGCCGAGAGCTCTATGGCTTGTTCGAGGCCCGTAAACGGACCCAGAAGCTGACCCAACTTCTGGTGGTCGAAGGCTATATGGACGTAGTCGCGCTGGCGCAGAACAACATCAACTATGCGGTAGCGACCCTGGGCACCGCCACGAGTGGTGAGCACCTTGAGCGAATGTTTCGTCTGGTCTCGAGGCTGGTGTTCTGCTTCGATGGCGACAACGCCGGGCGTAATGCTGCCTGGAAGGCGCTAGCGGTGGCCTTGCCCTTGATGCGCGATGGTCGCAGCGCCCGGTTTTTGTTTCTGCCTGATGGCGAAGACCCCGATTCCCTGGTACGCAAGGAAGGCAAAGATAAGTTTGAATGGCGTCTTGATCAGGCCCAACCGTTGCCCGACTTTTTCTTCAATAAGCTGCAGGCAGATATTGATATCAAGTCGCTGGATGGCAAGGCTCATCTGAGTAACCTGGCGATGCCCATGATCAATGAGATTCCCAGCGGTGTGTTTAAGCAACTCATGATTGAGCAGCTGTCAATTCTGACGGGGCTGGCTGCTGACAAATTAGTCGCGGCCTCGGCGTCCGTGGCTGCCCGGTATGTGCCATCGGCCCCCAAGTCCAAGCCGACGATGAGTGAGCCTGCGCCACCGGGCGCTCAAGACACATTCCAGCAGGGCATGAGCCGGCAAGACCTGACCAGTCCGGCTAATAACAGTCGTGAGAACATTGAATTCGCAAAGTTGGTAAATATGGCGATTGCCATGCTGCTGCGCCAGCCAGAGTTGAGTCAGCAATTTGATGAGAAGGCCTACAGCAGGCTGGAGGCGGGCCCGGGTAGTGAATTATTACTGGAGCTGATTCATGCCATTGTCGCCCGTGAAATTACCTCACCCGTGATGTTGCTGGCCACCTGGCAGGATCGACCAGAATTTGACTATTTGCGAGACTTGATCGAGCAAGAGCAGCTGTTAGATGTTAGCGAGTTGCCGGAAGAGTTCACGGGGGTCATTAACACCTTGTTGCGGCTCACTGATGTCCAATCTGGTCAGCTATTACGCGCTGACCTGCTGTCGAAGCCGTTCGATGAAATGAGCGAATCTGAGCGAGAAATGTTGAAAAACCTTGTTAAAAGTCGCCACAATCGTAAGTAATCGCTAACTAACGGGCTGCTAATGGCAGCCTGATAGGCCTGAATCGGTGGCCGAGCAGTGCGATATCAAAGGCTCGTGAGCCAGGCGCTGTGAGCCGGTTTGGCGGTGCTATGTTGAAGTGGAATCCTTGCGCTTCAATCGCTATACTCCACGGCCGGGTTTTTGACTTTTTCACTGAAGGCGGTATATGACAAGTGGACTTAAGCAACAACAGTCACGACTAAAAGAGCTGATCAGTCGTGGGCGAGAGCAGGGGTACCTGACTTACTCCGATGTCAATGATCACCTGCCGGATGATATTTCAGACCCCGAGCAGATCGAAGACATCATCGGCACGATCAACGATATGGGTATCAATGTCTATGAGGTCGCGCCCGAGCGTGACGAGTTGATGTCGGAAGGCGATTCAACGGATGAGGTGGCAGCGGCAGAGGCTGCTGCGGTGTTGGTTGCGGTAGAAAACGAGGCTGGTCGAACCACCGACCCAGTGCGTATGTACATGCGCGAAATGGGTACCGTCGACCTGCTCACTCGAGAAGGCGAAATCGCGATCGCCAAACGAATCGAAGAAGGCATCAGCGATACGCTGCATGCGCTCGCCGGCTTCCCCGGTGCCGTTGAGTTGATCTTGAATTCTTACGACCAATCGCAAACGGAAGAGGGCAAACTGGCCGATTTGCTGGTAGGTTTTCTAGACCCCGTAGAGTTTGTGGTGCCGGCGGCCCAGGTTGTGCCAGGGCAGGCGAAAGACGACGATGATGATGGTGATGTCGAAGAGGAGAGCAAGGGTCCTGATCCGGTATTAGCTGCCGAGCGGTTTGAAGCACTGCGTAAGCAATTAAAGAAGACTGAGCGGGTGCTGAGCAAAGACGGTCGCGCCAGCGCATCAACTGTCAAAGAATTGAATCTGCTGGGCGAACGATTCCAATTTTTCAAACTGGTGCCGAAACATTTTGGTGCCGCCGTAGAGCTTGCGAGAAAGTCGCATGCACGAGTGCGCCGGCAGGAGCGCCTGATCATGACCCTCAGTGTGCGGCGTGGGAAAATGCCTCGCAAGGCCTTCCTTGAGCAGTTCAGCGGCCACGAAGACGATGCGAACTGGGTTGAGACCCAAATTAAAGCGGGCCATAAAGGCCTGAAAGCCTTTGCCGATGATATTCAGCGAGCGCAGAAACGTATTCGTCAGGTGAGTGCTGCAACGGGCTTGTCAGTGATGGAAATTAAAGATATCAACCGGCGTATGTCTATCGGTGAGGCGAAAGCCCGTCGCGCTAAAAAAGACATGGTTGAAGCAAACTTACGATTAGTGATATCCATCGCGAAAAAATACACCAATCGCGGTTTGCAATTTCTCGACCTCATTCAAGAAGGTAATATCGGCTTGATGAAGGCGGTGGATAAGTTTGAGTACCGTCGAGGTTACAAATTTTCAACCTATGCGACCTGGTGGATTCGCCAGGCGATCACGCGCTCAATCGCGGACCAAGCGCGGACAATTCGAATACCCGTGCACATGATTGAGACCATCAATAAGCTCTCACGAATATCCCGTCAAATGTTGCAGGAAATGGGTCGTGAACCCACGCCGGAAGAGTTGGGTGTGCGTATGGAGATGCCGGAAGAAAAAGTCCTTCGAGTTCTGAAAATAGCCAAGGAGCCCATCTCTATGGAGACGCCGATTGGTGATGATGAAGACTCGCATTTGGGCGACTTTTTGGATTCTGCGAATAATCTCGGTGAAGGTGCCGCCGTAGGGTCGCCCATGGAGACTGCCACTGTAGAAGGCTTGAGAGAAGCGACCCGGAGTATCTTGTCGGGATTGACCGCAAGGGAAGCCAAAGTGCTGAGAATGCGTTTCGGTATCGACATGAACACCGATCACACATTGGAAGAAGTGGGCAAGCAATTTGATGT
>DGOD01000180.1 GCA_002389265.1 Gammaproteobacteria bacterium UBA4475 | reverse complement strand
AGCAGAAAACGGCGCACGCGGCATGGCACGAACGTCCAGATTCCATGACCCACCTTGGGCCTCGTGACCAACCAGGTCGCTAGAAGCATTTACGGTTGCGCCAGTTGTTTGTGCGACTGTGTTGAGGAAGTTCATACCAATTTCTCCTTCGCCTGTACGGCAAGACCAAAAGTTAATTTCAAGATTTTTACGTGTCTGTGCTTGCGCACCTGATTCTTCAAAAGCAAAAACGGGTGCACCACCGTCGCTGTCTGCGACGCTGTGCACCCATTTATGTGTATCGATGGTTTCTCCACCCAAAGTAATCGCACCCGGTTGGCCGTGACCCAATACGTGTAGGGTGCCTAGCAAGGGGTCATTCAAGGTGTCTCGCAGTTTCTCAACAGCCTGGCCAGTCGACACCGCCACAGCGAGGCAGTTGGTGTCGAGCCCCTGTAAAAGTTTTTCGTGTTGCTCGACATCCATGTCGTAGACAAACACATGCTTGGTACGAGAGTTATTGCTATACATTACGTCTCCAAATTCTCTGCAAGGTTCCATTGGTAAACCTTTACAGACAAAAAAATTACTTTGAGCAGCTCAACCATTTCTTGAGGGCCACACTTTCAAAGCGGCTTGCAAGGGTCAACACCTATCACTCTGACGAGAATCATATACGTAAAAACCGAAGTAGTGTTATTTTTCTTCGTTAACTGATAAGTATTTACCCTTGTATTCGGAAAGCCACACAATGCTTACCGAGGGCCTTGCTTGAAAAACAGAATAAACCCGCGTGTATAGTGTGGCTGTGGTGGGAAATATGGCGCGATCAGTGCGCTCGGCGACTGCTACAGAACAATCAGCTAACTGACGCAACTTACGTTAGTGCACCCTCATAAGTAACAAATGCGCAGATTTCTCCTCATAACAGGCTGGTTCTTACTTCTGCTTCAGCTTTTTACAGGGCTTGCACGCGCACAAAGTCTTTCCGCCCAGTCACTGGTCTCCGACGTTGAAAATGCGATCGACCACCACCAGGTTTTGGCTAAGGAGTTGACCGTGAGCGCAAAGCGCTTGGAGCTTCTTTGCAGCAAACTTTCACAAATCGCCCCGGGGACGCAGCTTAATATCGCCCAACTTGACGCTGAGATAAGACGGATCGATCGGGCCTACAGGCCGGCGATGTCTCGTCAGATCGAGGCTTTAGAGGCTGCAGGGGAGTCACTAGAAGACCGCCAGTCCGCGCAGTGCAAAGTTGACAACGCACAAGAGGACACCCCCCCGGATCAGTGCCTTGATATCAGCCGCACATTGACCTATCAGAAATCGCTAACGCTGCAGACTAAGATTTTGAGTGAGTTACTGAAGAGAGATCTCACTGCTCTAAGGATGGTCGCTGATCTGGAGTGGAAGCAGTGTGTGCGGCCCGGATTCACAATGAAACTTATTGAGGTCGTGGAGGCTCCCAGCGAATTTAGCTTTAAGCAAACAATTCAGAAGATTTCTCAGGCCTTGACGCTCATCACAGAAACTCCTCTGCCTATAGAGAAAGATTGAGCGGTTACTGGCATGCGACTTAGCCGGTACTTGGGATCAATCCAATTCAAGATTTTGATGTTGGTGCTTGCCGGCGTGATCCTGTTTGGGCTCTCTCTCACAACACTCGTTAGGTACACGAGCGCCGCTAAGGAACTGGAGGTCAGTCGCGTGAAATCAGAGGTGCGCCTTGCTTTCAGAAATCACATTTCACGCAAAAAAATTGAACTCGCTCAACTTCAAAGTTTCCAAATACTTGAGTCAAGACTGAGTCCCCTGCTGAGCCTAGAGCCCAACCTTCAATGGGTTGGCATATTGAATGAGCGACTTCAAATACTGGCTACTTTGGCCGACAGCTCAAGTGGCCGCCTCGGCGCAGCATTATCTGAGTCCCGAATAAAGTTATTAACGCTGGAGGAGTTGTTAGGCCAGAACAATGAGTCCGTAGCTTCGGTTTCCAGTGGGTCGAAGCCGAATAGTTACCCCGACCAACTGATATTTATGTGGCGACTAGCGGATACCAACCAGTATGGCGCGGCCATAGCCTCCCTGCCATCCATACTAGATCAATTAGCACAAGGCCAACGTTACAAGCTTTCTGCATCTGAGATCTCGTCAACCGGGTGGTTTGACATTGATTTGCAGTCCCCTACTGTGGCCATACCACTCAAGATGTCTTTAATCTCAGCGGGTGCCGATAGGCTCCAATCTTCAATTGTAGTTGGCGCTTCAACGACGATTTTTCTAGCACTTTTTCTTTATGCCGCTCATCTGCTCCGTACCCAACTCCAGCGCACAAAAGCCCTGCAAGACGCCCTCAGCATAGCGGAAGAGCGCTTGGCACGGCGTTCACAGCTTGCTGCAATAGGCGAGGTGGGCTCTCGTATCGCACATGAGCTGAATCAACCGCTCTTCGCTATTGAAGCTTACGCATCAATAGTTGATAAAAAAATAGGTCCCCAAGACGCAAGCGTGAAAAGTATCATTCAAAAAATACGAGACGAGTCTGAGAGAGCCAGTAGGGTCATTGCATCCATCAGAAGTTTAGGCCAACAGCCAAAGGCCTTGAATGCTTCTGAGTTGGGTTCAGTCTCGGATATCGTGACTCAACTAGCCCCGCTACTGAACGTGTACAGAAAGGAGGTGGATGTGGCGTTGTCACTTAACATCACGCCGTCGGCGAGCAGCTTGAAAGTAGACAGATCTACTTTGGAACAAGTTGTGGTGAATTTCTTTATCAATGCCGTTGAGTCCTTTCGTTCAGGCCAAACCAGATCACCGCAAATCGACATTTTTATCTCCACTGACGATGATGGCCTGCTGAGCGTTCGCTTCACAGATAATGGCACTGGGGTCAAAGCAGAAGTAGCGCAAACGGTTTTTGATCCCTTCGTAACAACAAAATCAGAGGGTACTGGGCTTGGCCTTTCCATTTGCAAATCTTTAGCCCGAAAAAATTACGGCGACATTTGGTTTGAGAACAACAGTAACGGGATCGGCTGCACTTTTTTCCTAACTATGAGATCGCATGTCTAAAAATACCCTGAGCTCAGACCTGAACGCCTCAGAAAGAGCGGCAATGAATACCAACGGCTCGGTCGTGCTGGTAGAGGATGATGCAGGACTCGCGCACGCGCTCATCACTCTTTTAGAATTTGATCAATATGAGGTGGTGCACTTCTCAAGTGGCGAGCGTTTTTTGGATGGCATCACATCGCAAGACAGTCAAATGACATCCACTACATGCTGCGTCCTATTGGACTTAAATTTGAATGAGAAGCGAGACGGGTTACAGATTTTTAAAGAAGCAAAAAAAAAGCTTCTGAAAAAGTTGCCGCCCGTGGTTTTTCTTACAGGCAACGGTGAACTTGAGATTGGTTTGGAAGCTATGCGCAGCGGAGCTTTCGACTTTTTGACGAAACCGGCAAAGGCCGAGTTACTTCTTAGCCTAGTGAGAAAAGCGCACGTGCGACACGCAGCTGAGTTAATCAAAAGCATTGAATGCAGCGCCTTTGTGACACGTTACGAGTCTCTAACCGATAAGCAGCGAGACGTATTTAAGTTCTTGGTACAAGGGCTTGCGAACAAAGATATTGCAGAGCACTTCCAAACCAGTGTCCGGACGGTCGAAATTCATCGATCGAGTGTTCTGGAAAAAATGGGCAATATCAGCTTGGTTGAGATTGGAAGAATGTATGAGAAATTTAAACATGAACTCTAACCCAGACTGGTTACGACGTAGATTAGCTATTTTTTTAATTTTTTCTGCAAGTTTCGCATCACCAGCGATTGCGCAATCGGACACCGCCGAACCTCCGACACAAACGCAGGACAAGAAACAAAGCGTCGCGACTGGGTTTTTCATATCGGACGGTGGCTACCTAATCACCTCACACCATGTGGTGAGCGGCTACGAACACATATACGTTGTAACAGCCGATCGACGCGTGCTCCAAGCATCATTGCTTAAAGTAGATCAGCCGCAGGACCTGGCATTGCTGAAGGTGGCTGCCATCACACCGTTCCTCTATTTGTCCCACTCGCAGGGCGTACCCCCAGGCATGGAGGTCGTAACCATTGGCTACCCACAGGTCGAGATTCTTGGGCTGAAACCAAAAATTACCAAAGGATTGGTCAACAGCAGCTCCGGTTTGAAGGATGATCCTAACTCGTTTCAATTTAGCGCAGAAATTCAAAAAGGCAACTCTGGCGGCCCACTTATAGGGCCCGGTGGCACTGTGGTTGGAGTTGTAAAGTCCAAGTTGGATGCCCTGAAGGTTTCATCAATCAGCCAGGACCTTCCACAAAATGTCAACTTTGCGGTGAAGAGTTCGGTCTTGATAAAGTTCCTCACCGGTACACCAAGTATTCCGTTCACTCGACCTCTCAACGCAGGCGTCACCATTAACCCAATTGGTATTTTTTCGGAATTTACCTCGGCCATCGTTCCGATCATTGCCAGGCACAGCCCTCTACCCAAGAAGCGCGCATCTGAACGCTAGAACCTTGGCGCCATGGTGTCGGTTCCGGTCGTATGCTCAATGCAGGGGCTTGACTAGGTTTTGCGAAATCGCGGCTTGTTTTTCCCGGCTTTTCCCTGGCGCTGTTTCGGGGGCCGCCGCCTTGAGTAGGTCCTCAATATTGACTGTGGCCTTAAGAAGTATTGTTCTTAATTGGCTAAACATGTCCTGTGTCAACTGCAGCGTGAGCAGTTGACCATTTACGAGGCTCATTTTTAGCTGGGTCATTTCCACCCCTTTCGAAAAATGCATGGACTGCACAAGCACGGCCTCTTTCCCCAGTACTGATTTAAGTTCAAGGTCCATTGAAGCACCCTCTGTCGCTATGGCTTTCGCCGACCCAGACACCAGGTCAGCTGCTGGCCTTTGATTGTTGGCCTGCGCGATTGGCGCTACGCCTACTGTTACCCTTGAAAACTCAGGCGCATCCATCAGTGGCACCAACAGATTGAGCGTCTTCTCAACCAACGCACGGGTCAGCCACAGCCGATACTCCAACGCGTCGGTGGTACTAATTTTAAACAACAGCCGGTCCTCAACCGACACGTAACTTACGTTGAATTGGTAGATCATTCTCAGAACCCGCGTCGTGTCATAACCTAGTCCTAGCGCAATGGGCAACGTTACCCGGGAGTGGTCGTTCAGGCTTCATACTTATTATTATTTTTCGTACTCTGTTCGCCCGCGCAACACTCGTTGCGCGCCCCCATTCCAGTAATCTAAAACGCCACAGCTCTCTGCCAAGCATCGACACCCAATTTGATCGATTTAGATTTACCGGTGCGAAACCACTACAGAGTTGAAATGATAAACGCTGATACCTATTCCGTCTCTTTTTAAAATTGACTTTTCTCAACTCTCAGAAGTTGACAGTTAAGCCGCTCTGGATTTATCAACGAGCAGTCGGGCGAAGACTATGCGCCTTAAATTGGGCTCTGGGCTGATCAGGCGTCAAAGGACCGCAGCACACAATCGTTTCTATCTGTCTTAAACTTTCGTAGACTTGGTAAAGCTCGACATCAACCAGAATCCCAAAAGGTTGGTGTGCATTTAACAACGCCCTAGCGGTCGGCCTTTCACGCTCCAACATGATCAGATCATCTACCGTCACCCGTTTCTCGATAAGGTCGGATCTTCTATGCTACTTATGCACAGTTTTGTTGTTTGGTTGTACTTCCGCTGAACTGCAGGTACTTGATGCCTCGAAACACCCACAAGTAAAGGCGCTTCTCTCCCTCGGATTCATCAACCTAACAGGGGCCCCAACGCTTACCTTAAACAAAACTAAAGGTTCACGAGAAAAAACAGTCGGTCCCGATGTATTCGTCTTTATTGAAGGCGACGGTGCTCCGTGGACCTTATTCGGGACCACTCCCCCCAACGATCCAACCCCAAGGCGCTCACTAGCGTTGGACCTCGCACGCACCACCGCACTTAAGTCGCCAGCTAGCGTGCTATACGTTGCTAGACCTTGTCAATTTCAAGCCCCCACTATTTTTATAAAGTGCGCAACAGAGGTATGGGCTAGCAAACGCTACGGCAATGAACAACTGGCGCTACTCCTGTCATCTACTGAGCAAGGATTGATGTCTTTAGAAAAAAAAATAAAGCCTAAATTGCGCCTCTCCCTAGTGGGTCACAGCGGGGGCGGCGTAATGGCTATACGCGTCGGTGCAGAGTTGATTCGACGTGGGTACGAAGTGGTTAGGGTCGTAACGCTAGCGTCCCCTATCGATCCTGTTACCTGGTCAGCAAACCACCGATTTTCAACGCTCCATGTGGACACCTACTACAACGACATGGACCTCATCGCTCAAAGCCAGGTGGCCACACACTACGTTGGTAAAAATGATCGGCTAGTTGTGTTGGGTGACACGAGTGAACGCTACAAATACAACCCAAAGGAGATTACTGAAGTTGCCGGCGTCGAGCACGTAGCTGGTTGGCAGGAATACTGGAATACGGTTATTCTGGACGAAATATCACACTAGGCGTTAGCTAAATAGGGTTTCGCACATGTTGGCAAGTACACCGAAAAAAAATTGGATGGTTTTTATAGCGAGCGCCCCTCTTGCTTTGGTGCCTTCGTCTACATCTGCAGCAGACGATAACGACGCTGTCGTAGCCGCTAAGTCTGCTACCGTGGCAACCGCGCAGCTAGTGAATAACTTTTCAACGGCTTCATTTGTGGGGGCTGGACCTTTGCTAAGCTACAGGTTAGGTGACATCACGTCACGTGGCCAGGCGGCGGGAGATGATTCAGACTTTCAAAGTACATCATTTTCGGCTACACCAACGATCGCAAGCATCAACAACCGAATCGAACCTATCCTTCTTGATGGGAAGGTGTCTTTGGTAATTTTGGGCTTCGAGAGATTCGACGAAATATATCTGACAGCTAAGGGAATAGCGCTTACGCTTGATCGCACGTCAGTGACTACTACACAGCGCGTCACTGGAGTTGCCGATGTCTCGTCTGCTGTGACCGGAAGTGGTTACACTATCTCCCCCTACTACGTCATGCAACTAGAGAGCGGACGCTTAGTCGATTTCAACGTGGGGCTGGGTAAAAACAACCTCCAAACAGCTTCGGCTGGCGTCAGCGCAGCACCCGCTTCTGACCGTGCATTCTTGAGCGTTGGCACTAGCACCGTGACACCACTTACAAAGAATAGCGACGTCCAGTACAAAGCCGCCCTAGGGTATACCTACGACGGTGTCGAAGAATATACACAAAGCGATGGAACGATAGTCAACAAAAGCGCGACCCAGTTAACTCAGGTAACGGCTGGCGCTAACTACACGCTGCGCCTTGATTCATTTTCGCCCTTCGCAGGGTTGACACTTGTGCGCAACTGGTTCAGCACATCCGGTAACGCCGGTATTCAGGCGCGAGAATACTCTTCCAACGTGCTGCTCAAAATGGGCGTTAATTTTTCAAATGAATCTGTCTACGGCAGCCTCTCTGTGCAGGGAGAGCGCGGTAAAACGTCTGTCCAAGCATACGCTGGCCTTCGCTACTAAACTACCGAATCGATGGCACGCGCGGGTTGGTTAGCTGCTTCATCAGGGTATCAAAACCTGAGTTTGATAGGAACGCGGGTCGGTCATCTAAAATCTGCACCAGAGGCTCTCCAGGCTTCGGATTCTCTGGAATAAACCCTGCTTTCTCCTTCTCTACCAGCACACGCTCGCCAGACGCCAACGCAACCTCCGTCGTACCGTCGCGAACGTAGTTGTAAACACCCGGGCGGTCGACCTGTCCATCGCCGATAATGGCCACGTCGATATCAGTTCCACGAATACCTATCGTGGCAGTAGCGGCCTTGTAATTTACATTTTTAGGTGTGCGCTTTCCGATCTCGCCACTAATAGAGCGCAAGGCACCTTTTAAGAGGCTGGTGGACTGCCTATCGGTGTCACGCTTTTCGTATACGAAGGCCTCAATCAACACCTCAGAATTTTCTCTCACAATCATCCGCGTCTTGTCATTCATCATGACGAACGCTTGTGCCTTAGCAGCCGTCTTCAAGGTATCACCGACATAAACAAGGCCCTTTTTCGTAGCCTCACGCAGTTCGCCAGATGCAGCCAAAATATTGGTCTCACCCGAGACCTTGAGTATCAATCCAGCGGGCTCGGCCGCGAACGAAATTTTATTTACCAAAACAGTAATCAACATAGGGATCATGAATTTAAAAATCAAAGAAACTAGTTTCATATCTATCCTTACTTGGTTTTGAATACGGTGACCCCACCCCAATCGGCGCCAGGTGGCTCCCTCGAGTAGTCTTGTGCTTTCTCGTAGATCCAGTCGTGTACAGGTTTTGCCAGCTGCGCTGAACGCAACCCATCGATCGCTGCAATAACCTCATGAAACCGTTGCTCACGATAGTCGCCTAATATTTCTACCCAGCTGTCGATTTCAGCATGTACCGTCGCGCTGAGATCGTTGACGAATCCAATCGGCTCGTATATCGATACCGCCTCCGTCTTACCTTTGACGGTCACACGGTCCAGCTCGCGGAAGACCACCTCTGGACATGCCAGAGCCGTTGTCTCTGACACGATTGTGAGCACCCCATAGTTGCGGGTCAACCCCTCCAAACGAGCGGCCAGGTTCACCGCATCCCCCATAACGGTATAGGCTCTACGCACAGTGGAGCCCATATCACCGACGCTCATGTCGCCTGTATTGAGACCGATACCAATTTCAATCAATGGCCAGTTTTTTTTCTGACAAATGTCGTTAATGCCCGCCAAAGCCTGCCCCATCGCTAGCGCGGTTGTAACAGCAGATAATGCGTGACGCTTATTTTCAACAGGTGCACCCCAAAAAGCCATGATGCAGTCGCCAATATACTTATCTAAAGTGCCGTCTTGATCGCGGATGATCTGACTCATGGTCGAAAGGTAAAGATTAATAAATTCCGACAGGTCGGTGGCGGATAACTTTTCAGAAATGGTCGTAAATCCCCTTACGTCAGAGAACATCACAGTCAGTGGTAACCGTTGACCACTCATGGTGTATCTAGCGGGATCCTCGGCCATTTTATTAACCAGCTCAGGCGGCACGTACTGTCCAAACAGATCTGTAAACTGCGCCTTCTTCTTATGCTCAAGGTAAAACTGATAGCCAAAGTTCCATAGAGAGATGCTCGTAATAGCGCCCAGTAACGGTGCGACCTGCGGTACGACTCGGTAATTGGTCCAGAGAAAGAGTCCCACCATCAACGTGGCCAGTGACAGGACCAACCAAACACCCATCGAGGCGAGCGGCGACACACGGCCTAAAGTCAGTAGCAAAAAAACCGTGCAAGAAAAAATGACTAGCGGCTCTAAAAATCGGACCTCAATTGGGCGCCAAGGCAGGGCCGATGCTTGATCGCTAAGCAGGCTCGCCAACACATTGGCGTGCACCTCAACGCCTGGATATAGCGCCCCCATCGGCGTGGAGCGAAAGTCGGATAATCCCGGGGCCGTGGTACCTACCAAAACGACCTTATCTCTGAGCGCCTCTAACTTTACTCGGCCTTCAACCAAGTCGTCAAAAGACAGGTAGGTAAACGTCCTTTGGGGACCCTGGTAGGACACAAAAACACTTGAATCTGGCCCAACCGGTATCCGCTTTCCTGCAACCTGAATAGCGTTGAGTACAGGGCTCCCTTCACCGGTCACCACTTCCCCGGCTTCATCAAAAAGCACCAAGGGTTGAACACTTAAGGCCTTACCACTAGCCTCAGCTCGCTCGAGCGCTTTGGACATTCGGAAAACGGCCAAACTCAGTGACTCAAAAAAGTCGCCCTCGAA
>DGOD01000116.1:5523-5723 GCA_002389265.1 Gammaproteobacteria bacterium UBA4475 | reverse complement strand
GGTTTTACTGCGGCAGAAATTGATGCTAACCGTGATTGGCTAACGACCCGCGCGGTTTCTATCTACGGCGGCACCAGCGAGATTCAAAGGAACATCATTGCCAAGCGGGTCATTGGCTTACCGGACTAGTCGCACTGGACCCACCAACTCGCCTCTAACGATAACCTTCAGCCACAGGGACTCGTGGCAGGCGCCACCAA
>DGOD01000116.1:0-5399 GCA_002389265.1 Gammaproteobacteria bacterium UBA4475 | reverse complement strand
TCGGGTCGACTCGCGCCAATGATCGCCGAGGTGACGCCTTTTTGCGCCAGCACCCAGGCCACGGCAACAGATACCATATCGAGGTTCATTTCCTGCACGATGGTCTTGAGGCTCTCCACCGCTTCAAATTGGGCGTCATGCCAGTAGCGCGCCTGATACCGCTCGGCGGCCGTACCCAGTGTAAAACGTGTGCCGGCCTGCGGGTCTTGACCAACCGTATATTTACCCGATAGAAAACCACCGGCTAAGGGGTTATACACTAGCACACCCAGCCCCGCATCATTCGCTAAGGGCAACAGCTCTGTCTCAATTTCACGATATAGCAGATTATAACGGGGCTGGACTGATTGATAGCCACTAACCCCCAGCTTGTCAGCGGCACGTAATGCCTGACCCAGTCGCCATGCCGGGTAGTTCGAACAGCCAACATAGCGTACCTTGCCCGCCGTCACCAAATCGTCAAAGGCTCGCAGGGTCTCTTCAATCGGCGTTCTCGGATCAAAACCATGACTCTGATAGATGTCCACATAATCTGTTTGCAGACGTTGCAAGCTGTGATCAATGGATTCAATAATATGCTGACGCGACAAGCCCATGTTGTTAGGACCGCGGCGAGTCGGTGCAAAGCATTTAGTCGCCAGAATTATTTGATCTCGATTGCCCCGTTGCTTCATCCAACGGCCGATAATCGATTCGGTATCGCCGATTGTTGCCCGCGTGCCGCCCAGCGGATACGCGTCCGCAGTATCGAGGAAGGTCAAGCCAGCACTATAGGCTTTATCGAGAATCGTCTGAGACACGGCTTCATCCACTTGCAGGCCAAAGGTCATGGTGCCCAGGCACAAGGCAGGTACTTCAAGGCCATGCCGGCCCAGTCTTCGATATTGCATAGAGATCTCGCGCAAACTAGTCGTAGTACATACCAGTTAACGCATTTTGATGGGGAATAACAAGTAGCAGCAGACACGAATCGGGTCTGATTTAGCCGATCAGACCCGATCTAATGACGTCTGACCGGCTAAGCTTAAGTGTCGAGACTAACCACTTTCTGGCGCAGGGTAGGAATACGAAAGTTCCGTATCGAGTATGGAATCATCAGCATGGCCGGCGTCACGATCAGCGTTAGCAAAGTCGCAAAACTCAAACCTGAAACGATCGCCGATGCCAACAGCACCCAAAACGAAGCCACCGGACCGCCCATTTCGAATTCTCGACCGATCAGATCAATGGACACACCACTGGCCATGGGCAGCAGTCCAAAACCAGTCGTGAAAGTGGTGAGGAACACGGGCCTGAGGCGCAAACAACCGGTCTGAATAATAACTCGTTTGATATCCCAAGCGGGATTTTCTAGCCGCAAATAGTTAAAGGTATCGATCAAAACGATATTGTTGTTAACAATAATTCCCGCTAGCGCAACGATGCCGACGCCGGTCATAATCGCACTAAAGGGCTGATCAAGGAGCAGCAGACCTAGCAGGACACCCACCGTCGACATGATCACTGCAGATAATATCAGTGCCGCTTGATAGAAGCTGTTGAACTGCGTGACGAGCAAGATCCCCATCAACGCCAGTGCCAGCGCGAAGGCTTTGCCGATAAAGCTCATGGAATTATTTTGTTCTTCATTGGCGCCCCGATACACAACCTCTAAAGAAGGATCCAAATCTGCGGTCGCAACCCAGTCCTGGATCTCTTTGACTTTTTCATCCGCTAATACGCCAGTCATGGTGTTCGCCCGCACGTACATAATGCGATGACCGTTCTGACGGAAAATGGTACTCACCTTGGCCTTAGCCTGGCGTTCGACGAAGCTGCTGATGGGCACCTGACCTTCTTTGGTTGACACACGAAGTTCGTCCAACTGGGTGATTGCTCGGTATTCTTCGGGATAACGCACTCGAATGTCCACTTCGTCATCTACATCATCCGGGCGATACTTGCCCACCAGCACGCCGTTAGTCACCAGTTGAATAGCCGCACCGACACTGGCGATATCCGCGCCGAGCATGGCCGCTTTTGCTCGATCGACATTGATCTCCCATTCAATACCCGGTACTGGCGCCGTATCGTCGACCCCTACAAGACCAGACAGCGACTGTACATACTCACTCAGCCGTCGGGTTTCTCGAGCCAGTATTTCCAAGTCGCTGCCAATGACTTGAATTTGAATGTCCTTACCCACCGGCGGGCCATTTTCGACCTTGAGCATCTCGGCCCGAACACCCGGCACATCGCTGATAGCCTCGCGATACGCAGCCTCCACCTCGTAGCCATTAATATCTCGCTGCCTTCGATCGGAGATTTCAATAAACATACTGCCGATTTGATCGGCTGAGGAGCCGCCGCCAGAGCCAACACTCAAGCCACCGCCGCCACTCCGCGTATAAATACTTTGATAATTACCCACAGCGAGTATTCGCTGTTCTACATCAACGACGATGTCACGGAGCTCGGTCGCGGAAAAATTACCCTTTGCCGCCACATTGACACCCGTGAAGGTCGGGTCCACATTTGTAAAAAACTGCATGCCATTGTTGGCTTCGCCATACCATCGAACAATCCCGAACAAAACCAGGCCAGCAATAGTTACCACCACAAAGGGGTGATTTGTGGTGAACCTAAGCACTCGAGCATAAGCACCCAAGGCACCACGCAGTTCATCGAATCGGCCCTCGTCTACTTTTTGATTCACACTATCCACTTCCGGCTTGACCTTGCTCAGCAGCGTGCCGAGGACTGGCGCAAACAACAGCGCGTATAACAAAGAACCAGCCATCACCGCGAAGACCGTCACCGGTAGATAGCGCATAAAGCCACCCACAACGCCGGGCCAGAACATCAAGGGTAAAAATGCCGCCAGTGTCGTCGCTGTCGATGCGATCACGGGCCAGAACATCCGATTGATGGCATACAGATAAGCCTCCCGGGGCGTACTCCCATTGCCCATCTCCCGATCTGCCAGTTCGATCACGACAATCGCCCCATCAATCAGCATTCCCAGACCCAACAACATGCCGAACATCACCATGAAATTGTAGGTAAAGCCCAAGAGATTGACGACAATAAAGGCGAACAGAAAGGAAAAGGGAATCCCCATCGCGACCAGCAGCCCCGACCGCAGGCCGACCGCGGCGACGACCACCGTCAAGACCAAAAACATGGCCGTCGAGATATTGCCTTGCAGCGTACTGATCTGTTCAATCGTCTCGGGCGCCTGGTCGGCCAGATAGCTGACTTCCACATTCGCCGGGTAATGATGTCGCAAGGCTTCAGTGACCATCTTGACCTTGGCAACGGCATCCACCAGCGAGACGCCCTTGCGCTTGGAAACTTCGACGGCGACTGCGGGTACACCATTGGCACGCGTAAAGCTCTTCGGGTCTTTGAAGGTTCGCCTGATGGTGGTCACATCCCGCAACGTCACAACGCCGTTAGGCGTCGCAGTCACCGGGATTGACAAAACATCCTCTGCAGACTCAATTAAACTGGGTATTTTGACGCTAAAGCTACCGCGACCGGTATCAACGGCGCCAGCCGCGATCAGACGATTATTGCGTGCCACCGCCTGAATCAATTGATCGTTACTGATGCCATAGGCTTCAAGCTGGGCAGGATCAATAACGGCTTCCAGCAACTCTTCGCGCTCACCGTTAAGTTTGGCCTCAAGCACCTCAGGCAAACCTTCAAGCTCATCCTTGAGTTCTCGCGCCAGACGGTAAAGCACTCGGTCTGGTACAGCGGCGCCACCTAAACTGACCGTGATAATAGGGAAATCCCCCGCTGAAACCTCGTTAATAATGGGCTCTTCTGCACTGCTCGGCATCTTCGCCTTGGCCTTATCAACCGCCTCACGTACATCGACCAACGCCTGATTGGCATCGAAACTGTAATCAAACTCAATCACGACCGTCGCCCGCCCTTCACTGGAGTAGGAATTGACCTCTTCCACGCCGACAATGGTTTTGAGTTCCAGCTCTAACGGCCGAGCGAGCAAGCGCTCGGCGTCCTCTGGAGAAATACCTTCATGGGGCACCGTGACGACGATGATCGGGACTGACACGTCAGGATTAGATTCGACCGGAATACTCAGATAAGCCATGATGCCAGCGCAAATAATCACCGCCATCAGGGACAAGATCGTTCTCGAGCGATCGATACAGGAAGCTATGTAGCTGGACATATCGCGGCTTGCCTTTAAAAATAGTTACATGATGACTTAACAGTGGTTACGACACGGGTGCGCAAACTGCGTTATTGATACACCCCAGAGCGCCCGCCGATAGTGCCTAGTTTCGCACCAAGCCCACGAGCGGTGTTAAATCCATAACGACGATTTGGCCATCAAACACCTCTTCTTGACCAACGGTGATCAGCCTGATGCTCGACGGCAGACCCTTGACCCAGACACCATCCGCTTCTTCGCTGACAACCTCGACTTTAACAAACCGGACGGTATTGCTCTCATCGACGATTCGAACGCCCATATAACCCGCATCATTCAATACCAAGGATGCTGGCGATATTAAATGTGCCCGTTCCACGCCGACAGGCACCTTCATGTCGGCCGTCATCCCCGCTCGCATCCGATCAGCTGAGCCGTTAACTGTCACCTCAATGGGATAGGTTCTTGTCGCAGCGTCGGGCACACGGCTGATAAAGCTAATCAAGCCCGTCAACTGATCACCGGTGATCAGGGTGACTCGAACCTCATCACCCAGGGCGACCTGGCCGATATTCTTTTCAGACACTTGGCCGATAACCAACATCGGATCAATCTCCATCAGTGTCACACACACCTGGCCAGGGCTGAGATAATCACCAATTTCCACGGGCTGACTCTCTATCACGCCAGCAAAGGGTGCTCTTAAACCGGTTTTCAACAGAGCGAGCTCGCCCTCTTTGGCTCGCGCTCTCGCGCTTTCAAGGGCTGCCTTGGCTTTTGCGACATTAATTTCTGACTGCAGCCCACGACGTTTGAGATCCAGCACGCCGTCATACTCCAGTTGAGCACTCTTGAGCTGGGCCCGGTTTTCATCAAGCTCACTCTGGCGAGTATCCACCGCGATTTGACACAGCAAATCTCCCGCATTGACTCGGGTACCCTTGACCGCAGGCAACGCTTCAATTTTACCCGCAATTTCCGCCTTAACCTGGACCACACGATTGGCTCGGGTCTGCCCCCGAACCGCGAGCAGATCCTGACGCTCTACGGCCTGGCTTTCCACGCCTCGAACCAACGGCGGCGACTCAGAAGCAACATTATTCTCTGCCTCAGCCGCGGTCAGGGTGCTGGGCACCAGCTCACCAGACAGCAGCCACGCACCCATGGCCAGAGCGATCATTAACGCGATTGAGCGCTTGTTACCCACTGTAGTTACTCACTGTCGTTACTCACT
>DGOD01000305.1:4431-23875 GCA_002389265.1 Gammaproteobacteria bacterium UBA4475 | reverse complement strand
TCATGATGCCGGTGAGATTGACCCGCAGTACGGTGATGTTTGCGAGGATATTCAAGGCCTGCATTACGCTGACATGTTGATGGACGAGGCTCTGCCAGGACTGGAACGCTTGTCTAGCAGAAACCTCAGTGTTCAGTTTACATCGGGGACCACTTCGCGGCCCAAGGCGGTGCTCTGGACTCATGCGAATGGTCTGTGGGCAGGGAAAGTGTCTGCCATCCATATGCGGTTGCGTCGTGACGATATCACGTTGGTGTATATGCCGTTGTTTCATACCAATGCGCAAGGCTATTCCATGCTTGCTACCCACTGGTCCGGTGGCACGATAGTCCTGCAGCCCAAGTTCTCGGCCTCGCGATTTTGGCCCCTGTGCTTGAAACATCAAGTCACCTGGGTGTCGATGATTCCCTTTGCGTTCAAAGCGTTGATGTCTCAGGCCGTGCCGCAACATCAGATGCGATTCTGGGGCGGCCCTGCGAACCTGCCGGCAGTCGGACAGCACTTTGGCGTTGATACTATTGGCTGGTGGGGCATGACTGAAACGTTGACTCACGGCATTGTCACCGATGTCGATCATCCCGGTCCCCACGGCAGTCTTGGTCGTGCTGCCCCTGAGTATGAAATACAGATCCGTAATGCCGCGGGTCAGGTGGTGGCTGCAGAGGAAAAAGGGCTACTGTTTATCCGAGGAGTTCCTGGGGTTTCGTTGTTTAAGGAATACTATCGCAACGACCAGGCCACCGAAGTTGCCTTTGACGCCGATGGCTGGTTTAACACTGGTGATATAGTGCGCAGCGATGCTGATGGCTGGCTGTTTTTTAGTGACCGTGAGAAGGATATGCTCAAAGTGGGCGCCGAAAATGTGGCGGCCTCTGAGATCGAAAGTGTCATCATGCAAACCGGCTTGGTGGAAGAGTGCGCGGTGGTCGCGCAGAAGCATGATATGTTGGATGAGGTGCCCGTGGTGTTTGTTATTCCGAGTGCCAAGGGCTTGGGCCTGTCGGCGGAGGATTTAACTCAGGATATCATCGGCCACTGCATGGTCAATCTGGCGGATTTCAAAGTGGTGCGAGACGTCCATATAGTGAGTTCACTACCACGCTCGACCCTTGAAAAAGTTGCCAAGAACGAGTTGCGTGCCCGGTTGCAACCGATCAAATCGTCTTAGCAAGGGCCAAGCAAGATAGTAACGCTACCCCGGTGGTGGCAATGAATCAGTAGCTGATTCATCGCCAGGCATCACTGTCCCGGCCGCCAGTTACCGTGAAAACCTAAGGGCATCCGGTGATCGAGATAGGCGGTCGCGAGTGGGCCGGCTGCAACATTCTCGGCATCCAGAACGATAAGATGACTCTTGTCGATGGTGGCGTCATAAACGTTCGCCAATAAATATCCAGTGCCTTCCGGTGCGTCGTCAGCGCGAGGCACGAAGACCGCTTCCGATGGGGTCATGTGCGCACCAAGATCGAGTGTTTGGCGTTGCCCGGTGTGATGGTCGACTCGTGCGATAGCATTCAATGATGAAGGTTTGCTGGCGCTGGCGCCGGCACACAACATGTAGCCATAGCGGTACGCAAGGCCGCTGTGGCGTTCATCCAGCCGCCCAAACTCACAGGCGACATCGTCCAGTTGCTCGACCTTGTAGCTGTTGGTCGGCTGATCCAGGTCAAAGTGCCAGCGAGTGAGTTTTGCCAGCGCTTTGGCAGGGTCAGATTTTGAGCCGTCAGCATTGGGAAATAGGGGTGCTGCGCCATACTGAGATACGTCACAGGTAATCTTGTTGCCCACATTGAAAGCATTCATCGGGTGGAATACATAGGACGGATCACCTTCAAACCAGCGTATATCCTCGACGCTGCCACTACGGGGCATAATGCCGATCATATTCTGCTTGTCAGGCTCCCAGGCAAAGGGTGGTTTACCCTGCATGGCGCGATCCAGCGACGCCGTGAGCGGCATGATGGGAAATAATACGAAGTCGCGGGTGACAATAAAGTCATGCACCATGGCGCCATAGGGCGCATCGAAAAATGCTGAAGTAGTGAGTTCACCATGCCGGTTCACCACGTGATAGGACATCTTGTTAGATAGCATGCCGTCGACACTGTAGCCGAAGAAAATCATTTCACCGGTTTCAGGATCCATCTTCGGGTGTGCCGTCATAGGCCCGACCAGTGTGTTACCAAAGGTCCAAGGGCCCTTAGATTCGAGGCTGGTGGGATCCAGCTCAAAAGGCGCATGAGCCTCTTCTAGCGCCAGGAGTTTACCGCCGTGCCAGACGATGTTGGTGTTCGCCAGGCCGTTGGTGGCCAAACCCTGCACTGACTCATCTGTGTCCAGAGGATTCATGCCGCTGAACAGACCGCGACCGGCAGCATGCTCCAGCTCCCACTTGGTGGTTTTGACCCAGCGGTTCTTGTAGGCTACCCGGCCATTCTCAATGTGAAAAGCGTGAATCATGCCGTCACCTGCAAACCAGTGATAGTCGCCCCTGGGCGCGTATTGTGGGTTGGGGCCATTGCGATAAAAAGTGCCGTACAAGTCTGCAGGCAACTCGCCCTTGATCACCAGATCCGGTGCGTCACATTCAAACTGAATGGGTTGGTAAGCGCCTTGTAAGTTCGGATGTTTAGGGAGTGGGCTCGCCATGTTGAGGTATCCAGAATAAGAGGAAGTGGTGTTAACTTAGCAAACTGCAGCCAGTAGGTGAAGGTTCAATCCTTGGAGCGCACATTAGACCTTGTCTTGTTTGATGGCGTCGATGACGTCAGCAAATTTTTGTCGATTCACCTCGCTCAAGGATGCCAGCATCTCATGAGCCTTGAGCAGGCGCTGCTGACTAGTGCGAATATCGGTTGCGGGAATGGCAAGGGGCTTGCGATCTGCTGGAATGGGTTTGACGTTGCGGGCTAGATGGTCCAGCACGGCTTCCATACTCACTTCTTGAAAGGCACTGACAAGACTTCTCGAGGCGCGTTGTATGGAGGCTTGTAAACCGGCGGTATCAAATCGAATGATCACTTCATGTAGGGTGCCCAGCAGGGTGCTGTCGAGATACTCACAGTCACCCAAGTCGATCAGGAGCGACCTTCGAGCGTCTATGGCCTCTATGGCGGCGGCCAGCAGCGCCTCGCCCAGGACCCAAGTGATACGTCCGGAGAGGCAAATAAGGGTTTCTGAATCGATCTCAGTTTGAGTGATGACCGCAGGTTTTTCGGACTCGATTTTTTTGATGGCATCGGACTCGCCAATCTCAATGAAACGACTCTTGCCCGGCCCCGCTTCCAGCAGCAACAGGGTCGTATCATCGCGTTCCTGACGTTCGATACCCTTGGCGATGTCAAAAAATGTCAGGCGCAAGGCGTCATCATTACCCCGGTGTGCCCGCAAAGTTCGATCCAGCTCTTCTGGCGTTGGCGGCTGGTCTCCACCCAGATCAAAGACTCCGTCAGTCATCATCAGAACTTGGTCGCCCGGCAGAATCACTCGGCGGCATTCATCGAATACGGCGGTTTCAAATAATCCAAGCGCGGGTCCCGTGGCAGGCAAAACTTCCATGCCATCACCGGCGCGCAGCAATAGTGCGGGTGTGTGTCCGGCAGAAGCAAAGACGAGTTCGCTGGTGGTTAGATTGAGCAGGCACACTGCAGCTGTGACAAAGGTGCCTGGAACGCTGAGATCGCCGTGCAGCGCATTATTCATGCGGCGCAGGGCCTCTCCCGGTGAATAAGGCTCAAGGGTCACTTCATCTTGCAGGTGCAATCGATGCTTGAACATAACCGCTAACATGGCGGCACTGACACCGTGACCTGCCGCGTCAGCGATGACCAGTGCCAAATGATGTTCGCCCACAAGCTTAACGTCGTATAGATCGCCACCAACAATATGTCCACATCGATAGAGTGCCTGCAGATGGTAATCCCGCATTCGGGGCGGGACTTCGGGTAACAATGAGTGCTGAATGATTTCAGCTCGATGTAGATCGCGCTCGATAATGTCAGCTTGGCCTTCCAAGGTATCGCACAGATCTGCCAGTTGGTTGCGGGAAGCTTCCAGGGAATCGTGGGAGCTTTGTAATTCCAGGCCGCTGGACTCCAGTTTTTTGATCGTCAGTCGCAGTTCCAGTTGGGCAATAACCTGACGGGACAAGGCCCGTAACGCCTCCGCTTGCGCATCTGTGAGCTTGCGCGGGGTTTTGTCAATGACACATAAGGTGCCCAAAGCATGCCCGTCACTGGTAACGAGTGGCGCGCCAGCATAGAACCGTACTTTCGGGTCAGAAAGCACGAGGGGATTGTCGGCGAAACGTTGATCTAAGGTCGCATCCTCCACCACCAGCAACTCGTTTGGGTTGAGGATGGCGTGGGCGCAAAAGGCCAGGTCTCTGGGTGTCTCGGTGGCGTCTAGGCCAACTCGGGATTTAAACCATTGCCGAGACTCGTCCACCAGACTCATTAGGGCGACGGGCGTGCCGCAAATGTGGGACGCGATATTGGTGATATCGTCGTACGCCTGCTCGGGCAGCGTATCGAGGATGTCGAATTCTTGGAGCGCCAGCAATCGCGTTTTCTCATCTGGCGGTAGTGTTGCGCTTTCCAACTAACCCTCCTGATAGGAACCCTGATACGTCCTATCTGGGGCTGAGTTTAAATCGGTAAGGTCGCGATAGGAAGGGTGAATTTAGGACACTGCTTGGCCCAGTTTTCAGCGTTTTTCATGCCATCTGTTGGCGATATGCTCATTCCGGCCGAATAAAGTCTTGTCCCGTTAATGAAAAGTTTTTACTCTGGATCGGCGACTTAACCTGTCAGTCAATGAACGCCAGTGGATACCGCCTATGAGCCCGATGCCGCAACCCAATATTCTAATTATTATGACAGACCAGCACCGCCCCGATCATACGGGTTTCGGTGGTAACCGGGTTGTGCAGACGCCGCATCTCGATGCTCTGGCAAAGAAGTCCATGCGGTTTGATCAAGCGCATGTCGCCAATCCCATCTGCATGCCTAACCGTTCGTCGATCTTCACCAGCCGAATGCCCTCATTACACGGTACGCGCTATAACGGCATTGCGCTGGACTGGCGGGTCGAAACCTTTCCCCGGATCTTTAAGAACGCCGGTTACCACACCGCCCATCTAGGTAAATGTCATCTGCAAAATATGAATGTGATGGCCTCAGTGGCGAAACGCCAGACTGACCAGATGGCGCCGGGAGATGCGATCAATTTTTCTCATTACCCGCCAGGATGGGATGATTATGAGAATCTAGCGCGGCATAAGCAAGAGCGGGTGCAGATGCCGCTGGACTACTATGGCTTCACGGAAGTTGATTTGGTCGTCGCCCATTCTGACCAGTGTGGTGGGCATTATTATCAATGGCTGCTGGATCAGGGTGTTGATCCGACCACGATCCAGGGCGAAACGGGGGCCTGGCCCTATGACTCTCCCTCGCACATGACTCGGCGCACCCGCACGCCGGTGGAACTCTATCCCACGCATTATATTACGGAGGTGGCCTCAAGTTTTTTACAGACTCGGGCCAAGCAGCCTGACACACCTTTTTTGGCGGTCGTGTCATACCCTGACCCGCACCATCCATTTACCCCGCCGGGTAAGTACTTCGATATGTATTCACCGGCTGATTTCAGCCTGCCCGACACTTATCGAGATACGCATACACATTCTGCGCCCCACTATCAAAAGGCTATTAAGCAGGGCCCGAGCGGGTTACGCCGTGGGGTCAATATGTTTGCGCCGACGGAGAGCGAACTCCGCGAGATGGGGGCCAAAGAATATGGCATGATTTCCATGATCGATGACAGCATTGGCGCTATTGTCGGTCAGCTAGAGAGTCTTGGTTTAAGTGAAAATACTATTGTCGTATTTACCAGTGATCATGGCGATATGTTCGGCGACCATGGCGTTATGCTCAAAGGCGGCATGCATTATGCGGGGTGCACCCGGGTGCCATTGTTAGTACATGTGCCAGGTAACCAGCCTGGCAGCACTGGCGGCCTGGTATCTTCTTTGGATCTGGGTCCGACGTTGCTGGCACAAGCTGGGTTGTCTGCTGTTTATGGTATGCAGGGCATTGATGCAACACCACTGTTGACCGACAGTACCGCGACAATCAGGGATGAAATCTTTATTGAAGAGGATCAGTTAAACGACATACTGCAGGTGGGTACGCCGCTGCGTATGCGCACCGTGATTACTGAGGACACGCGATTAACTGTCTACCAGGGTTATGACGGTATTGAGTTGTTTGATCTACGAGAGGATCCAAACGAAATGCATAATCGGGTGGATGATAAGGTGCTGCAGGCGCAGATGACTGAGAGACTTATGCGCACCCTGATGGAGACTAATGACCTGTCGCCGAAACCTACTGCCTTTGCCTGAGGAAATGTCTGAAGAATTGCGTTAGGAGATGTCTGATGAATGAATTAGCTGGAAAAGTCGCTTTTGTCACTGGGGCTGCGAGTGGTATTGGTCTGGGTATGGTGAAAGCTTTTCTGCGTCAGGGCATGCAGGTGATGATGGCGGATATCGAGGAAGCGGCGTTACAACAGGCAGTTATAGACCTTGAATCGAACGCGGTGTCGAGTGTGTTGTGTGATGTCAGCACTCGTGATTCAGTGTTAGCGGCGGCGGATAAAACCCTTGCCGAGTTCGGTAAGGTACATATTGTTTGTAACAACGCGGGCGTCTCTACCGGCGGCCTAATCGATGAGTGCGATGAAGGTGACTGGCAGTGGAGTCTTGGAGTGAATCTGATGGGTGTTGTCCATGGTTGTCAGGCCTTTATTCCCCATATCAAGTCTCAGGGTGAGGGTGGGCATATCGTTAATACCGCTTCGATGGCCGGGTTGTTAGGTCGCAACCCGGGCTGGACGACTTACAACGCGACAAAATATGCGGTGGTAGGCTTAACAGAATCCTTGTACGAAGAGGGTCGTCTTGGTGGTTTTGGTGCCTCTGTGCTCTGCCCAGGTGCCGTCCGAACTCGCATTTATGAAGCGCCTCGGAATCGCCCCGATCGGTTTGGGCCACAAGTGTCGAAGCCTGCTTATACAGATATTTCAAGGGATATTGAGCAAGGGCTTGCCCCGGATATCGTCGGCGAACTGGTGGTCGAGGCGATCAAAGCAAAGCGCCTGCATATCCTCACCGATCCCCGATTTTCGAGATTGGTTGATAAGCGCTTTGCGCGCCTTGCTGCAGATTTCGAGTGGGCTGCGAACAGTGCTGCGCTTAATCGAGAAGCTTAAATTAGAAGCTTGAGTTAGAAGCTGAACGTAATCGGTTTAAACAGCTGGCAAGTGGAAGCGCACTCTTGCCATCTTGACTTGGCTGCCCGCGCTGATATCGGTCCAGGTGACATAAATGTCGTTGCCCTGGCTTGTGATCACCGGAAAGCCGCTGCGTCTTGATGATTGTGTGCCGGCCACTTCGGTATCTGCCAGCAACTTGCCCGCCTGACTATAGAGTGCAACCTTGAGTGCGGCGTCTTTGCCATTGGTGTGCAACCAGCTGATGGCGATATCGCCAGAATCTAGAATCGCCATGCTGACACGGCCGTTGGTAGCGCCTTGATCTACCAGTATGGGCGTGCCAAATGCCGCGCCGTCATTGTTTGATATGGCTAACTGTACTTTAGGTTGATCGTCCTTGGCGGTGAACCAAACCACTGCGGTTAGATGACCCTGTGCCGCGACGGCAGGACCATTTACTGGACACCCTGCAACCTCCCAGTGATCGTTAGATACCGCTAAAGGCTCGGTCCAGCGACTGTCGTCAAAGCGGGTGATATAGATATCTCTGATTTCCTGCTCAGTGCGATCGCGGTAAACTACCACCGGCCCCCTGGCGGTCATGGCACTACTGGTGTTGCAGCAATCGCAGGTGAGGCCGTCGAGTTCCCATTCTTCCAAGGTTTCGCCATGACGGTCAAATACAGCGGCTCGCAGGGTCATACCACCGGCCATGGCATGTTCATCTTTATCGGCGTCGGGATGGGACATCGCGGGTTTGGTGTTTCTGCCATCTAACCATGTCATAAAGGAGCGACCTTCGCCTAAAGGCAACATGCTCACAAAACCATGCTCGGCGCTGACCCCGTCCTTGTGAATGATGACAGGCTGACCCCAAATGTGTTTTTCCTGATCAAAAAACACGGCGTTGATATCATAATCATAGGTACCCTCGGCACTCTTTTGCAGCCAGTGCGCCACCATGCCTGTGTCAGTGACAGCCAAAAACGGAAAGTCGGCCCAATTGACAAACCAGTCGTTGCCTTGCTGAATCAGATGGGCTGGACTCCAGTTGGCATCAGTCAGGGTGGCATAGTATAAGGCACTGTTGTCGTCTTTTGACGCGACCCAGGAAAGGTGCACATTACCCTTCGCATCAGTGATTACGCGGGAGAGGCTGGTTTGGTCGGTCACGGGTGGCGTTAACATTGACACCTGGATGTTCTGAGCTTGGGTTTTAAGGCTCATCAGCAGCGTGCCAATTAACAGGAATTGCAGCAAGTTTTTGATCACATTAGGTCGCATCGATTGATTGTCTCTTACGCTTGAATAGTGGCTCCGTCATCCAAGTTGTGGGTCACGAGAGATTATTGATTGGTCAGTGGGGGATAGCTAATTTAGTCAATATTGTGTAAACCGAAGCCTTGGTTTGGATACCCACGAGCTTAGTTAACATCTCATTGGTCGGCGACAAAATGTAGGTCGTTGGCAGAGCAGTGGGTGGCGACAGGCCAAGAGCCTCGACTTCACTCAAGGTCAATGTTGGGAACTCGATACCCAAGCGCCGAGCCAAACGCAGTGTAGTTTGTCGGTCATCCTCGTCGAAATTGACACCCAGTACCTGAACGTTTGAGGCGGCCAGTTCAGCAAACAGAAGATTCAGTTCCGGGATTTCAATTCGACAGGGTGCGCAGGTGGTAGACCAATAATTGACAATCTTCCAGGGTGCTGGCGTTTGGCTAGGCGTGGGCTCAGTGCCAAGCGCGTTGAGTCCAGGCAAGCTGACGCCGGCAACCAGCAAGGCCATTATGGTATAACGTAGTGGGCTCAATTTAAGCGGCTCCAAGGAATTTGAGCGTCACAAGTATGTAGGCGCAGCTGGCGGTCAATAGTACCCAGGGAAGCCAAATTAGCCAAGTCGCGGTGGACTGTGCTGGTTTGATGGGGACGCCAACCTCGGGTTCCTGCGCTTTGGCAGCTTTTTTTCTAGCTTTATCCCGCTCTCTGGCCAAGGCTTTCTGTTGTTTTTTGTACTCGGTGATGCCTTTCTCTATGCCCTGTGCGATCAGTCGTGTCTGTGCTTTAGTTTGTTCAGGCCGCTGGATCGACCGCGCGATCTTCTGCGCTTCGATCTGTGATTCCTTCGAGATTTTTTTGTCAGTCACTGTGGTCCTGCCAATTGATGGGTCTTATATTTACCAGAGGTTGAGTCTAACACTGTCGGGGCGCTGGCGTGCACCGAGTCGCGTAACGGACATCCCTTGATGTTGGGTATGTGCCTGGATCGGGATAGGATAAAAAATCACATAAATACCTGCTGCGCTGTACGAAGAGGACAATGCCATGACTGACCCGCAGGCTGATACAGTCCAGAATACCTATTCAACTAATCTGGCAGTCGCGACGACAAGCACGAACACGCCGACTGAGCAGGCTGTTTATAACCGCGTCGCGATGGCGTTGGGGGAGAAAATTCACCAGGCCAAGGCCAAGCAACAGACGCCCGTTGATGGCCACCTGCGTCGAGTGACGGAGAGTGGTGATGCCCCGTTTTATGATCCGTCCAGACAGGTCAGTTCGTTACAGATGATAGTGATGAGCTGAGGCGTCAGGTTTTCTTATGAGCCTGCATGCGCTGTTTGAATTCATCGGTTGAGTTGGTGCGTGGATAGTCTTGAGCGGGCACGGGCACCTCAAGAAAATCACATAATGGCTGCCAGCCCATGCTGGCTTCGAAGACCAATAAGCGATTCGCCGGCACCGTGCGTTTGACTGCTTCATTGTGGGCCGTAAACACAGCCTTGGCATGCTCACGATCCATATGCCGACCGCCAAAGGTGGCATCTACAATTAGTTTTCTCGCCATCTGGCCCTGGAGGTTGCTCGGATCAAAACTGCTATCCAACCCCTTGAAAATCGTTTCGGAGGCGCTGTCAAACCACTTGTCTGGGTCTCGCAGGCTTAAAATAACCTTGGCTTGCGGGTAGTGTGCCAGTAGTTCCTCGTAGAAAGCACAGGATGGCCAGTCGACGCTCGCCTGATAACCCTCGAAGACTGCCTCCCAGTCCATTTTTTTGCCAAAGGCGGCGTCATGCCAGAACTGCCGTTGGGCTTCACTGGCGAACAGCTCCATCATATGATGGCACTTGGTCAGGCCCAGTTGCTCCAGGGCCAGTTTTAATGACAGGGTACCCGTGCGCCCAAAGCCGGCGCCGATGACTTTCAGGGTCATGATTATGGTCCTTTCTGACGTGGCAATTTACTATGGCTGCTAACCGCAGTGTCCTCGGGACCATAGCGTTTAATGTTCCGCATGGTCAAGCCGCAAGCAGGCAAGGCAACGCAAAACGGTCGAGAGAAACTCCGGTAAAACGCTTGAAGAGTTCTTTGGTTTCGGATTTTTTTGTGGTTGCTTTGCTACGATTTAAGCTGCAAAGTGCGCCGAGACAGGCCGGCTGACATCGATTGTTGCGCCGTGAATAGACGCCGAGAGTTCGAGATAATGAAAAAAAATGGTGAGTTTTTGGCTACGCTCTCTCGGGGCTTGATGGTGCTGCGCGTGTTTTCTCGCGAGAGTCCAGAAATGACGTTGAGTGAGGTTGCTGCAAAAACCGATTTGAGTCCGGCGGTAGCGCGACGCTGCCTGAATACCCTTGTTGAGCTCGGCTATGTGGGCAAGAAAGGCAAGTTGTTCTTGCTGACTGCCGAGGTGCTGGGTTTTGCTTCAGCCTTTATCGAGTCGATGAATCTGGAGGAAATAGTACAGCCACACTTGCAGGTGTTGCGTGATAAAACGGGAGACAGTACATCCCTGGCGGTACTTTCGGGGCAAGAGATACTTTACCTGGTGCATGTGTCTACCCACCGAATGGTGCGCGTGGCGGCAGGCTTTGGCACGCGTTTTCCTGCTCATCCGACATCCATGGGGCGTGTGCTGATCGCCAACCAGCCACAGGAAGTGGTTGACTCTTACCTGCAGGACAGTGATTTCCAAAAGCTCACAACCAAGACCGTGACGTCACGAAGTGAGCTCAAGCTGTTGCTAGGGCAGGTCAAGCGGCAAGGCTATGCCTCCGTTGAAGATGAGCTTGATTACGGGATTGTCTCGGTCGCCGTGCCTGTTATTGACCTGTCGGGTACGGTACTCGCCGCCATCAATTGCTCAACGGTCACGACTCGGGTGGACCGTGAGCAAATGGTTCAGAGCCGCTTGCAGGAGTTGCGCGACGCCGCCCAAAAAATTGAAATGGAACTCAGGCGCTATCCGGTTCTTGCAGACTCCATACGCAGTTCCGCTGCAAGTCACCAGACGAAGTCCTGAAAAATGTCATCTCGCGCTGAGTTCCCAAGCTCTCATTGCTCTCCTCAGCCTTGGTAGTCCACGGCTTCTTGCGCGCCGATCCACAGTGGATGACCCGCAGGATTGTTCATCTCCTCGAAAAGATGGCCTACGAGGCCCGCACAGCGAGCGGTCAAAATCACGCCGCGCATCATTTTTGATGGGACGCCGGCTTCAGCCAGCACGGCCCCTATCGCAGCGCTGACATTAGTCACAAGGTTCTTTTTGAGGGTTGTTTGTAGGCCTAATTCTAATAATTTCACCGCCCGAATATATTTCCCATCCACTTCAAGGCTTTCGGCGACCGCGATGAGGCGCTTAACTCTTGGGTCCAAGTCTCCATGTATGGGATGTCCGAAACCTGGCAGTGGTCTGCGAATATCACGATATTGTTGAATCTCAGTCAAAACCGCGGCCTCTTGATCTTCAGCTGCGACAATCCTCTCAAGCACCGCGCCACATTCGCTGGCTGTGCCAGCATAGCGATCCCCTACGCCCAGCAGCCCGGCAGCGATGGCGCCAGTGAATGATTCGGGTGCGCCGTAATAAGTCAGGCGAGTTGCTATCGCCGATGGTACGAGGCCGTGCTCCATTATAGTGACCAATACGGCATCCATAATTCTGCACTGGGCGTCGGTCGGTTCTTGACCTAGGGCTTGCAGGTAGATCATTTGGGTAAACGAGACCTTGCCGATTAAATCCTCACAGAGGTCTTTACCTCGAACGATGATGGTGTCGGCGTCAAAGCCGCAGATATTGGTTGTACCTTTTTTCTCGAGCATAATCGCTAACCTTTTTGGCTTTTGTCTGATATTATCCAAAGCTTCGCATATCGAAAATTAATTCGCTATGCGAAATACCCAAACTACTCACAATAAAGCTAAAGGGGTGATTCCAATGAGGAGTCTGTTGATATTAGTAGCCGTTGCCATTTCAACGCCAGTGGTTAATACAGTGTTTGCTGCCGATAGGATGATGGAAGAGGTGGTTGTTTCTGCGCGTAAGCGTGCTGAATCACTGGAGGAAAGTCCTGTATCAGTAAGTGTTTTCACTGCAGAAGATCTTGAATCCGCTGGTATCGAGACAGCGCGAGACTTCATCGCTCTCACGCCGAATGTCACGTTGGTTGAAACCCAAAATGCGGGCAACGCCTTTATTAACGTTCGAGGTGTATCCCAGGCGCGCAACAGTGAGATGTCGGTTGCCGTGTTGGTTGACGGTGTGTTGATGGCAAACCCCGCACAGTTTACCCAGCAGCTATTCGATATCGAGCAGATCGAAGTGCTGCGCGGACCGCAAGGCGCGCTTTATGGGCGAAATGCTATCGGTGGGGCTATCACGATACGGACTCGGCAACCCAGCGATGAACTGGCTGGGCGGTTAGAAGTGGGTGCCGACTCGGGTCCTGGGTATACGGCGAAAGGGTTCGTCAGCGGACCAGTGGGTGATTCAGAGACATTAAAGTACCGTGCCTCATTGTCTTATATTGATACAGACGGTTTTCTTGATAACGCCTTTCTGGGCGAAAAGGCTGATCCATACAAGGATGTTTCAGGACGATTGAAACTGCTGTGGGAGCCGACAGATAACTTCCAAGCCGATTTCAGAATCAGTCAATCTAATTTAGATACTCAGGCGCTTTATTTTGTTATCGATGCCGAGGCTGACGATACAGATCTCGACATTCGGGTCAACAATCCCGGCGTCAACGAGAGAGACATCATGAACTCCAGTGTGAAACTCGAATACGAATTCGATGACGGAGGTACCTTCACTTCCATCACGGCTTATGATGATCTTGAGGAATTACTGACGGGTGATAATTTCAATTTCTTACCGCCCGCGGAGTCGGTGATTAATTTCTTCCCCATCGGCGGCATTGCGATTGGGCTGACAGGTGATGCCTTTGCAGATTTGAGTCAAACGCAGTATCTCGAAACTGACTCTGTTAGTCAGGAATTTCGTTACACCTCTTCTGCGAGCGAGCGTATGCGATGGATTGTTGGAGCGTACGCCATATCAACAGACCGATACATATCAACAGGTAATCAGATAGACCGCGATCAGGGCGTTTTCCCCGTCTATAAAGTGCCTAGGGTATCATTGTTTGTTGACCCCACTGATCCAAGCCCGCAATTAAGCTTGTTGGCTGATACCCAGGATAATTTTGCGTGGGCTGTGTTCGGTGATATTGCCTATGACTTCACCGACAAGTTCGAAGGTTCTTTATCGCTTCGATATGATCGCGATACGCGAGAGAACACAACCCTGACTGAACCCTTATACGATCCAACCGGTGGTATTGGTATTGTTTTTGGAGAGGTCCGGAAAGAGTCGTTCAGTGAGCTACAACCGAAGATTAACCTACGTTATTTACCTACCGACGACCTGACAATCTATGGTGGCTGGTCTCGTGGATTCCGTAGCGGCGGATTCAATCAGACAGGTGTTGGCGCAGCGATCACTGAGCCCGGAGTGGAGGACGTATTTGGTGCCCAGGTTGCGGATACCTTTGAAGTCGGTGTTAAAAATATATTTATGGACGGCCGATTCACCACTGCGTTGAGCATTTTCAGTACTGATTTTGAAAATGCCTATTTCTTTTTCTTTGATCCTACGACGAGCACCCAGAATCTGGGGAATATTCCTGAAGCTGAATATGTAGGCCTTGAGCTCGAAGCTAATGCCTATATCAACGATTATCTAACGGGGTATTTTGGGCTTGGCTTAACGGACAGCAAGATTACTGATGCGGCTAACTCAGCACATAACGGCAATGAGGCACCCCTGGTTTCGAAAAATACAGTGAATGCCGGTTTGCAGTTGCGATACCCCATTGCATCAGTAGATGGCCTGTATTTTACGGGTCGATTTGACTACCAACATATTGGCGATACCTACTGGGATCCAGCAAATATATCAGTCCGCTCACCCGTTGATCTGGTAGATGTCAGAGTTGGATTCGAGTCAGATGATAATTGGTCAGTGGTTCTGTGGACCAAAAATGCATTTGATGAAGAGTACAATGCCGAATTTTCACCGGGTCCAGCACCGGGTTTGAACTTCCTTTGGAAGGCGCCACCACGACGTTTTGGCCTGTCTTTTATCAAAAACTTTTAGAAGCCTACGGGGACCATAAATCATGAGTTCAATCGAAGCTGTTAATACAAAGTTACATCACAACGCTTATGTGACTCGAGACATGGAGGCAGTTCGTGCCTTCTATGAAGATATCATAGGCTTTCCACTAACCGCGACTTGGTGCGAAAAAACCGACCTGTTCGGCAAAGAGCGTGTGTATATGCATTGCTTCTTTGAAATCGGTAATGGTGAGTCACTCGCGTTCTTTCAGTTTGCAGATGACGACGATGCTCAAGAATTTGGTCCGGAGCTACCGCCCTCTGGTTTTCGTCATCTGGCTATGAATGTCGATCAGGCCACCCAAGACGGTATCCGTGATCGACTTGCGGCGGCTGGCGTGAGTGAGCCGCAGACCTACATCCTCAATCACGGGTATTGTTACTCGCTTTACGTTTTTGACCCTGCAGGACTACTCATTGAGTTTACTGTGGACCATGAAGACGTCGAGCAAATTAACGCGGACAAGAAAACCACTGCCCACGCTGAGCTAAAGCGATGGCTCGCTGGGGATCATTCGCCAAATAACGAGGCCTATCACCGCTAAGCGGATAAGGAAAAACGATGAGTGAATCTGTAGTCATTATTTATTACAGCGGCTATGGCCACACGGAGAAGCAGGCGGAAGCGGTGGCTGCGGGGGCATTAGAGGTTGCCGGCGTAGACTGCACCTTAATACCTGTCGCGTCACTCGAAAGTGCTGACGCCGAAGGTTGGCATACTGTTGATGCTGCCAGTGCTGTGATTTTTGGCAGTCCAACCTATATGGGCTCCGCTGCAGCAGAATTTAAGAAGTTTATGGAAGCATCCTCGGGTCGATGGATGGCGGGAAAATGGCAGGACAAGCTGGCTGCAGGTTTTACTAATTCCGGTTCCCATAATGGTGATAAACAAAACACGCTCGTGGAATTTGTGACGTTTGCTGCTCAGCATGGGATGGTTTGGATCAATCTGAATCTAGCGCCCGGTAACAATAGTTCAGCGGGGAGCATCAATGACCTGAATCGATTGGGTGCTTCTCTCGGCGCCATGGCGCAGTCTAATGTCGATGTTGGTCCTGACGAAGGCCCGATAGCTTCTGATCTTGAGACCGCCAAGTCTCTGGGACGTCGAGTTGGGCAAAGCACATTGCGCTGGAATACCTGAGCCAAAACAATAATGGGAATTTTATGATCTATCACCATGAGGTAGAAACCCGCTCGCCTGAGGATCAGCTGAAGCTTGATAAGGTGAGTTATCTAAAGCAAATAGCATATCTATTTGAGCACTCAACTTTCTATCAAAACAAATTGAAAGCTGCAGGCTTTGAGTCTGCAGCGCAAGTGGGTGGTCTGGAGAATATAGCTGAATTGCCATTCACCGAGAAAGATGAGCTTAGGGCTACCCAGGCAGCTGCGCCACCGTTTGGCGATCACCTGGCGTGTGTGCCTGAGAACCTGCGCCGAGTGTTCAGTACTAGCGGTACTACGGGCGTACCCTGCTACCTGGGCTTGACCAATAATGATATTGATATGTACGCCACCAATGTTGCGCGGGGCTATTCAGCAGCCGGATTCATGAAAGGCCAGAGAATAGCCGTGGGCTTTAATGCGGGTCCCTTTGTCGCGGGGGCTGTCTATTATGGCTTCGACAAGATTGGTTGTACCGTGATACCCGTTGGAACCGGTAATACTGAGCGCTTGGTAACCGCGATTCAAAAGATGCGGGCGACGGGAATAAGTTGTACGCCATCGTATGGTCTTTATCTAATCGACTACTGTCTAGAACACGGCATAGACACTCGAAGTCTTGGGCTTAAAAACATGATAACAGCGGGCGAGCCAGGTGGTGGTGACCCGCTTATTCGCGGCAAAATAGAAGAAGCGTTTGGTTGCCAGGTTCGAGAATCCATGGGTATAGGGGACATATCCTTGTCTGCCTGGGCTGAAGACGAAGATGGCCAGGGCATGCATTTTATGGCGCGCGAATCGGTTCATGTCGAGTTGATCGATCCTGTGACAGGTACGCCGAAAGCATGGGAAGATGGCGCAGAAGGCGAATTGGTTTATACGGCGCTAAAGCGCGAAGCGATGCCGCTGCTCAGGTTTCGTAGCCGAGACCATGTGGTCGTCAATATGAAGCCCAACCCTACCGGTAGAACTGGGCCGCGTATCCGCTGTGTCGGTCGTACCGATGATATGTTGATCGTTCGCGGCGTAAACCTGTTTCCAACTGCCATCCGAAGCATCGTGCAGGAATTTACCCCCAGTGTGTCAGGCATGTTGCAAATTCGGCCAACAGCGCGCGGCGTCATGCAGGACCCACCACTACCTATCCACGTTGAGCTGGGTGTTGATGTTGATGTAGACAAGGCGAGTTTGAAAAAATCAATAGAGTCAATGATTCGAGAGCGTTTGTTGGTGACAACTGCGGTAACTCTGGTGCAATACAATGCGCTACCGAGAGAAACCTATAAATCAAAGCTCGTCGACTACAGTGACGTGCCGACAGTCTGATCAAGCGCTAATGAACGACTAGTTGGACCCGGTCAGGCTCGGTAATTTTCAAAATGAGTTCGTTGAGGAGAATAAAATGAGTAACCGAATAGAAACGACACATACCGGCAGCTTGCCTCGTCCTGACGAACTCATCAAACTAATGTGGGCTGTTTCCGATGGTATCCCGGTTGATGCGAAAGCGTTAGATGAAGCAGTTGTAGCGGCTGTCGACTCGGTATTTGGTCGTCAGGCGGATAGTGGGATTACCTATTTGAACGATGGCGAGATGTCAAAGCCTAGCTATGCAACCTATGTGAAAGATCGGTTGAGTGGTTTTGACGGCGAAGCGGTCGAAAGCTATTTTTTCAAGGACCTTGAGGAGTTTCCTCGCTCGAAGGAGGTCGTTGCTGCTAACCCGGGTCGTAGGAAGCGTTATGCACCTGCATGCACGGGTGAAATTAGTGTAAGCGACCCGGAAGCGGCGCTGCAGGATATGGTGAACCTGAACAAGGCAGCAGCTGACCGCAGTGTATCGACTATATTTTCTAGCGCAGCGTCTCCCGGCGTCGTATCGATCTTTTTTGAAAATCAGTATTACGACAGTGATGAGGCTTATGTTTTTGCCATCGCCGAGGCAATGCGCCATGAATATGAAGCAATCGCAGCTTCTGGAGCTAAGGTTCAGTTGGACTGTCCGGACCTGGCCATGGGCCGACACTCAACCTATGCGAATTTGAGTCTTGAAGACTATCGTAAACGTATGGGCATGAATATTGCCGCCTTGAACCACGCGGTACGCAATATTCCGGAAGAGCAGTTGCGCATGCATCTATGCTGGGGTAACTATCCTGGACCACACCATTGTGATGTTGCGTTAGCTGAGATAATTGATCTCGTCTGGGATGCAAAACCGCAGACCATATTGTTCGAGGCGGCGAATCCTAGGCATGCGCACGAGTGGACCATTTTTGAGGACACTCGAGTGCCTTCCAACAAGATTCTGTGCCCAGGGGTTATCGAGTGCCAATCAAATTATGTGGAGCATCCCGAGTTGGTTGCTCAGCGTATTGTGCGTTATGGAAAATTGATTGATCCGAGCCAGCTTATGGCCGGTGTCGACTGTGGTTTTAGTGTGCATGTTGGCATGCAAGGTATAGACCCGGATGTGGCCTTCGCTAAGCTGGCAGCCTTAGCGCAAGGTGCAGAGATCGCTTCCAAAAAACTCTTTTAGGATTGTCGCGAACTCTAGAGTCGGCACCCATTCAGCGCCGTTAACGCGCTGCGCTGAATGGGTGCCTGTTGGCTTCTTATCGTTTTTAATGCGCCGTCAATACCAGGCGACATTAATGCCTGGGGTCAGGGGGTTTTGTTCGCTAAAATTTCCAACTCGCTGGCTATAATTTCTGTTGAATAATGCTTTTGACCGTCCCTTTCCCACTGTTTGGTATGCATTTCTCCTTCAACGTAGATTTGACTGCCTTTCTTTAGATATTTCCCTGCAATATCAGCCAGACGGCGAAGAAATACGACACGATGCCATTCTGTGCGCTCAATGGCCTCGCCGGTTTTCTTGTCCTTGATGGTCTTGCTGGTGGCGATACTGCAGGTGGTGACAGGATTGCCATTCGGCATAAATCGTGTCTCTGGATCCTGCCCGAGGTTGCCGATGAGGATGACTTTGTTGACGCCTTGGCCCATGGTGCCATTATCCGTTCGTTGGTTATCGTCGTCGAGAAGGTGTTCAGTCTATCCTAATACCCAAAACCTAATTGGTCTAACGGATTCAGTTACACAGTGCCTCGCAGGGTATGCCGTCTTTGTCACCATCGAGGCTGGTTACACCGCATGTCAGTAAGTGGAATCGGGCTTCAGCACAATGGGTCATTTCCTTGCAATAGTGTTTGTTACCGCATTGCAGGCTTGCGCTAGCCAGGTCTTCGCCCCTGGGTATGGCTTCGCGCTTGCCCCGTCTCCAGTCCCAAGGCGGGACTGGGTCAGGGGTGCCCCACAGGCCGAGTTGCCGGTCTCGAGCCAGAGCTTCGGCGGTTAAGAAATCCTGGTCGGTGAGATACCGCCGATAAGCCCAGGCATGGCCCTCTTCGACTAATTCTCGGTTAATATCACGATTGTCGAGATAGACTCGGCCCAGGGTTCGGCCATAACGATCATAGCCACTGATCTGGACCATTATCGTGCGTTGAAAGACTTTGTCCGCCAGCGCTTGTTTTGCTTTTTG
>DGOD01000305.1:0-4359 GCA_002389265.1 Gammaproteobacteria bacterium UBA4475 | reverse complement strand
TGTGGCGCAAGCCAAAGTGCAAAAAGTAGCAATAGCCAATAGATCAACGAGTTTGACAGGGTCTGCTTACAATGTTGTACAGGGGTGACCGCTTGAAACATGTCGCTTGTCGCTTTTGATCAGTGGCGGAAGTATAACCTGTAACAGACTGTTGTCGCGGTTGTGAATTGTCATCGAGCTGAATGGCGCAGGTAGTGAGGCAGACCTGTGAACGCGATTACAATGCCATAGGGAGAATGGAGCCCATTTGTGCCAGGCCTCGTCAGTGACGCCCGTGGCGTATAGGATAAGGCGGAACCTTTATTTCGCATCGAAGTGGAATCGAATGCGCTGTGTTTGATGAATACAGGCCGCTCAATCTGTTTAGACTGTGCGGGTATAAACACCAGCATGGCTGAATCAATGCCTGTGTTATCGGCAATCAACTGACTTCTTGGAGCACAACATGATGCAAACGAATTCGCTGGGCCCGCTAGACAATATTAGCCGTTTAACCCTCGGTGGCGGTGGGGTCGGGCAAGTATGGGGAGCGACTTCCCGCGATGAGGCTTTAGCCACGGTAAATGCCAGTTATGCTGGCGGTATTAATCTGTTTGATATGGCGCCCCTGTATGGTCAGGGTGAAGCCGAGACCGTCATGGGTTTAGCGTTTGCTGGGGGCTATCCCGATGACGTGCGGATCACGACCAAGTGCATGGTGGGGGGCGTGGCCGGTGAGTTGATTGAAGACAAACTCGTGCAATCGCTGGATGCCAGTTGCGAGCGGTTGCAGCGCGACTATGTTGACGTGTTTATTCTTCACGGTTATGTGATACCCGATGGTTGGAGTGAGAGTCTTCGTCCTCGAGCATTGCCACACATCGCGGTGGAATGGCACAACTACCAGGACCATGTGGTGCGAGTGTTCGAAAAGCTGAAACAACAGGGACGCATTGGCGCGTGGGGTGTGACGGCAGCCAGTACCCAAGTCACCAATCTCGGTCTACTGGCCGCTAACCAACGACCAGATGTGGTGCAGTGTATGGCTAACCTGCTGGATTCACCGGGGAGCATGGCGATCTGTCAAGAAAAAGCCGACCCTCGTGCTGTTATTCGTGCGGCTCAAGCAGCGGGCGTTGGCGTAATGGGAATTCGGGCTGTCGCCGCGGGCGCTTTAACGAATGCTATTGATCGGGATGTTAAGCCAGACTCAGCCGAACGACATGATTTTAATCGTGCGCAGGGAGTTCGCACGATCGCGGCTGAGCTCGGTGTCAGTATCGCCTTTCTGGCTCATCAGTATGCGTTGTCGATGCCTGGTGTTGATACGGTTGTTCTCGGCGTCAAGAATCGTGAAGAGTTGGCTGAGTGTCTCGCAGCAGAAGCTGCCGGTCCCTTGGAAGATGCCTTGATAGCGAGGATCGATGAGGCGGTCGTTGTCTAGGGTTGTCTAGTGGCGCCAACTATCGTCCGTTGGCCGTGCTGGTTAGTCTGCCAGATGTTCCGGCGGTGTCGCTATTGGCCAGTTGCGGTGGCAGTGATCAATAAGGACGCCGCAGCAAAGCAGAAAGCATTGAGCGTTAGCCCTTAGCCCCAGACGGAATCGTCTGATTGAAGGCTCTTATTTGAAAGTTCTTATTTGACGGCGCTTATTGAATGCCCTTGCTGGATGCCCTTGCTAGATGGCTGAGAAATGTTGCTGGTTGTTCACTCGACTGTCCCGTTGACCTGTCGGTCATGAACCCTTTTGTCCTGGTTGTCATCGCCGTCAAAACATGCTTTATTCAAGTAAAACCCAGGATAGGTGTTGTATGAGCGAGTCGCAAGATAACTCCAGCGCGGTCTTAAGCAAATCCACGCTGTATGCCCACGGAAGTATTGGTATTCCCCTCGCGGTGATTGGTTATCCATTGGCTATCTGGATTCCTGCGCATTACGCCGGGGGGCTTGGTATGAGCCTGGCCATGGTGGGTACGATTCTGATGTTGGCACGTTTCACTGATGTGCTGACCGACCCG
The DNA here is from genome assembly GCA_002389265.1 of Gammaproteobacteria bacterium UBA4475. GTDB lineage: Bacteria > Pseudomonadota > Gammaproteobacteria > Pseudomonadales > Azotimanducaceae > UBA4582. Next base: position 2,362 of record DGOD01000305.1, on the reverse strand, counting down.
ATTATGGGGGAGATTTCAGATCGCTGGCGCACTCGCTTCGGTCGACGCAGGCCTTGGTTGCTGGTGGGTATGCCCATTATGATGCTGGGTGTCTACAAGTTGTTTATCCCGCCAGCCGACGTGGGCATCTGGTATTTTTTGATTTACCTGACGCTGTTTTTTGTGGGTAGTACCATTATCGCTTTACCCCATCGGGCGTGGGGCGCGGAACTCTCGACCGACTATCATCAACGCAGTAGGGTCACCGCTTCTCGCGAATTTTTCGTGTTGGGTGGCCTGATGCTCGCGGCCTTGGTGCCCATGTTGGTGGAGGTGACGGCAGATGGCAGCGGTTCCGTGGGCCAGGTATTTACGATTATCTGGCAGGACGCGGTCGGGGCTTTCACTGGGGATTTGGCTGATAAGGAAATTGTTAATCGCTCAACGCTGACCGGTCCGGTACTCGCTGGGCTGGCGTGGACGATTATTTTGGTGCTGCCGGTTTGCGTGTTCGTGGTTTTGGCCCTCGTTAAAGAGCCGCCGCCGACAAAAAAAGACACAGTGCCCCTGAAAGAAGGATTGCGCTATTTATGGAAGAATGGACCGATGCGTCGAGTCTTGATCATCGCGCTGCTGGTGGTTTTTGGTGAGGCATTCCGTAATGCGGTGTCGCTATTTTTCATTCGCGATATTATTGGGATTCCGACGATTGGTGCTGCCTATTTCTTTTACTTTATCGCTGGTTTAGGGGCGATTCCTTTCTGGCTTTGGTTGGGGCGGAAGATCGGCAAGCACCGGGCCTTTATGTGTACCTTGATTACGATTTCTACCGTGAGCTTTGCTAACCTGTTTTTGTCTTACGGCGATTACCTGGCCTTCTTTCTGCTCTTTTTGGTCAAGGGTTTTTGCTTCGGTGGGCTGCAATTTCTGCCGGTGGCGATGCTGGCGGACGTGGTGGATGTGGATACCGCCAGAAGTGGAGGGCGTCGGGCCGGAACCTACTTTGCTATCCTAGGCCTGACAGAAAAACTTGCGGTGGCGCTGGGCACGGGATTTTCGTTGAATTTAGTGGGCTTGCTGGGATTTGATCCATCGGGTGGCGTGGCGGCCAGCACTGAAATTGGCGTCTTGAGTCTACGTCTGGTGTACTGTTGTGGGCCTATTTTCTTCTTCGGTCTGGCGATGTTGTTTATTTGGTCATACCCATTGACTCCGGCTCGTCATGCTCGGCTTAGGCAGCGTATTGAGCGTCGTAATGCACGATTGGCTGCGATCGAAGCGCCGGATTAGGACGAACCACATGCAGATCAGTCTGGCAGACATAGAAGCCGCAGCCGGCATCGTCTACGCGGAGATGGCGCCGACGCCACAACTTAACTGGCCATTGTTAAGTGAACGGCTGGGTACGCAAGTTTGGGTCAAACATGAGAATCATTCTCCTGTAGGAGCCTTCAAGATCCGGGGTGGACTGGTCTATTTTGCCGACTTGATGGCCAGTGGCGAGTCGGTTCAGGGCGTGATCAGTGCAACCCGCGGTAATCATGGTCAGTCAGTGGGCTATGCAGCGCGGCATTATGGCATTCCCGCCACCATCGTGGTGCCAAAGGGTAACAGCATCGAAAAGAATGCGGCGATGCAAGCTCAAGGCGTCACCCTGATTGAATACGGCGAAGATTTTCAGGCGGCCCGCGAGTATGCGATTCAGTTAGCGGACGAACGGGGTTTGCTGATGGTGCCCTCGATGCATCCATTGCTGGTTGCTGGTGTGGCTACCTATAGTCTTGAGTTATTTCGGGCGGTACCCGACATTGATGTGGTCTATGTACCTATCGGTCTGGGTTCTGGCATCTGCGGTATGATCGCCGCTCGAGACGCGTTGGGCTTGTCGACTCAGATTGTCGGTGTGGTGTCTGCCCATGCAACTGCTTACGCAGATTCATTTAACGCCGGACACTTGCTCGAGTCACCCGTATCCACGTTGCTTGCCGATGGCATGGCTTGCCGAACGCCGGATCCTTTGGCGTTGGAGGTTATCTTGGCAAGGGTCGACCATATCGTCGCGGTCACTGACGACGAGGTGGCGGCCGCCATGGGCGTGATTTTTGAATGTACCCATAATGTCTGCGAAGGTGCTGGTGCGGCAGCGGTGGCCGCGGCACTGCAAGAACGGGCTGCGAATATTGGTCGCCGAGTGGCGGTGGTGGCCAGTGGCGGTAATGTCGATCGGTCGGTATTTGCCGAGATTCTGGCGCGACCAAGTCAGTAGCCCCCAGCGAGCGGGTTACAGTGGTAGCCGAATTCCTTCCTGCGCGACATTGAACCCATTGGCGCGAACGTTTTGGCTTGCCGCGCTTGTCGGGTTAAGCAACGGATTCGTATGGTT
>DGOD01000150.1 GCA_002389265.1 Gammaproteobacteria bacterium UBA4475 | reverse complement strand
TTGCGCCCGCTGTAGCGAAGCATAAGCCTAGTCTTTAGGTAAACCAAGTATTCGTTCGGCGATAATATTCTTCTGAATGTTCGGGGTGCCACCACCGATAACGACATTCGGCCAGCCGAGCGATTCCTTTGCCCACTTGCCGCGATTGACGGCCTCAAGTTGATTGCCAAGCTGCAGCCCGGGTTGCCCCAGTACGTCGATCGCAAAGTCGCTCATCTCGACTTCAAGGTCAGCACGATGGAGCTTGTTAACAGAGGTTTCACTGGACAGAGGCTCGCCCTTAATTTGACGAGTCAAATAACGCAGGCCATTAAGCCGCATAGCTTCGATTTTTGCCTCAAATACTGCCAAGCGGCGCCGTATTCTTTGGTCTTCCATGGCAGGTTTTCCCTGCCGCTGGCTGTCCTTGATCAGTGTTTTGAGACTGTCCAGTTTTGCATACATAGCCGTGACTTCGCCAATGCTGGAGCGCTCGTTGGCGAGCGAAGAAATCGTTACGGCCCAGCCCTGACCTTCCTTACCGAGACGATTGTTGACGGGTACGCGGACATTGTCGAAGAAAATTTGTGCGAAAACCTTGCCGCCTGCCATGTTTTCAATGGGTTTGATCTCGATACCCGGTGAGCTCAGGTCAACCAGTAATGCGGTGATGCCGTCATGCTTGGTGGTGGTTGAGCCGAAATTGTCGGTGCGTACTAACATGGATATCCACTGCGCGAATGGCGCGAGACTAGTCCATATCTTTGTGCCGTTAATGACGTAGTGATCGCCATCGAGAATCGCTTTGCATTGTAGCGCTGCTAGGTCACTGCCAACATTGGGCTCTGAGTATCCAGTACACCAATGATACTTGCTATTCAATATGTCCGGGATAAAGCGTTTTTTTTGTTCGTCAGTACCATATTGGATGATGCCCGGGCCAACCCAGGCAAGACCCATCATGCACGTACCCAATGGCGGCGCTTGGCGCTTGGCCATTTCTTCCTTGAGAATCACCTGCTGCATGATGTCGCCGCCGCCGCCGCCGACTTCCTTCGGCCATGCAAACCCTACCCAGCGCTTTGCCCTTACTTTATCAAGCCATTGCGCCATAAAATCGGCGCCCCTTTGGTCCTTGGGGGGCAGGTTTTCATCGAGAAATGTACGCACTTCATGCCTAAAAGTTTCTTCGGCTTGAGTATATTCAAAGTCCATGTGGGCTCTCCTTCACTGCGACATATTTTGTTGTGTCGTAATATGCTGGTTAGTATGTTCGAAAACTTCGAGCGCGTGACAATCTGCAGTTAGTCCGTAACCTGTAGCTGATGAATGCGCTCATAGTGGTAGTCGGCATCGCCAAAGATGGGCCTGGCCCATTTGGAACGTTTCAGATAGAGCTGCACATCGTACTCTTGGGTAAAACCTATGGCGCCATGGAGTTGGACTCCGTCAGTGCCAATCTGGCTGAACGCGTCAGATGCGTAAGCCTTGGCGAGGGATGCTGATCGAGGCAGTTCGTGCGGGCTTTCATCGACGCACCATGCAGCGTAGTAAAGTAAGGATCTGAAAGACTCTACATCCACATACATTTCGGCAAGTCGGTGTTTAACGCCTTGATATTTGCCAATGGGGTTGTCGAACTGAAGACGATCTTTGGCGTAATTGGTTGTCATATAGATGACGGCTTCAGCAGCACCTATCATTTCCGCAGTAACGGCAACAGCGGCCTTGTCTAACAATCGATTGATGTTCTCATTGTTGGTCATTATCAGATCTTGAGTAGCAACGCTGACATTGTCGAGTTCGAGACTGCCCACACGCTTGGTTAAATCCATGGTGGCAGAGCCTTGTGTGCTGACCCCTGTTTGATCACGGCGGATCAAGGCGAGATAAGGTACGTGCTGGTCTTTGAAGGCGACGATGAACAGATCCGCATTGTCGGCGTCCATGACGAATAATTTCTTGCCATTGAGTATGACACCATTCTCCTGGATAACGCCGCTTAAGGTGATGCTCTCTGCGTTGGGCAGATCATGAATATCCAGCAGGGCAATGGTGCCAATAGTTCGACCGCAGGCAAGGTCATTCAGGTGGCGTTTTTTCTGGTCAGCTGAGGCGAGCTCATTGAGGGTCGATGCCGCCAGCGAGTGGGCTATGAAGGGCGATGGAAATAGACTCTTGCCCATTTCCTCGAGTATGACAATCAAATCAACAAAGCCGAGGCCAACACCGTCATACTCAGGCTCAACCACCAGACCCAGCCAGCCGAGGTCGGCGATCTGCTGCCAGATTTGCCGGTCAAAGCCTGCATCGGTGTGCATGATTTCCCTGACTCGGCTCACGGGAGATTGTGCATCTAGGAATTTGCGGACCTGGTCACGCAACAAGTCTTGTTCTTCAGTGAAACCAAAATTCATCTGGCGGTTCTCATATTTTGATGTTTGCTGATGTTTGCTGATGTTTAACGCTGCTGATATTCAACGTAATAAGGGTCGCAGGCGAACCCAGCCACTCTCGATGTTTTCGTTTGCTGTGTCATAGTCGGCATCACCGGGTAAGACGATGTCACCGGTCGCGTTGACTCGAGCTCGTTCATCAGGTTGGTTGGCGGCGGCCGCAGCCATCACCTCATCAGCGCTGGTGAAGCGAGCCAGGCACCTGAGCATGCGCAGGGTGGGGCTCATCAATGTCATTGTTCCGCTATCGAACTGGCGAAGAATTTCAGCTGGGGTTAACCACTGGGCGTGCACCAGTTCATGGTCGTCATGGATAGGGGTTTGAGCCGCAGGCATGCGCGTGATAAAGAACCGCGTGTCATAGCGCCGAGGTGGTCCGACGGGCGTAATCCAGCGGGCAATATAATGCATAGTGCCGACGTCGAGAATCAGGTTTTCGTCTTCGATTAATTCAATAAAATTGCGATTGCTGTCGTTGATATCGCGCCGGTGGGCTTCGAATCGCCGCATCGTCTCTGGCTCAGATAGGTCCAGCAGGCGGCCTGTGTCGCGGTGTAACGCCAACAGGATTCCCGCTTCTTCGAAGGCTTCTCGAACGGCGGCCACATAATAGGTCAGGGCGCCAGCGGGCATTTGCATCAGCTCACTGGCTTGTGTGTCAGTGCGGTGCAGACAGAAGGGCGCGAAGGTCGATGGGTCGTCAGCTTCATCGACTCGGCCGCCGGGGAAAACCCACATACCGCCGCCGAAGACGATGTCGGCATGGCGCTCCATCATGTAAACCTGTAAGTCCGGGCGATCATCGATCAGCATTACCGTGGCCGCGTGCCGTATTGCGACCTGCTCGGGATCTGATTCGCTCATGATGAAACCGTTGTGAAATGGAGCTTGCACTGTAGCTGAAAAACACCGGACGCTGCAAACCCAGTCCACCAACAGCGCGTGGGCTGGGTTTGCAGGCTACAGGAGCGGCTTCAAGTAGCGACCGGTCTCGGAGGCCTTGACCTTCTTAACCTGTTCCGGCGTGCCCTGAGCGATGATAAATCCGCCTTTGGGGCCGCCGTCGGGTCCCAGGTCGATAATCCAATCGGCAGTTTTGATGACATCCAGGTTGTGTTCGATGACCGTGACGGAGTTGCCGGCGTCTACCAGACGGTCGAGGACCACCAAGAGTTTTCGAACGTCATCAAAATGCAGGCCTGTGGTTGGCTCATCGAGGATATAAAAGGTTTTACCGGTGGCAACTTTGGAGAGCTCTCGGGCCAGCTTGATACGCTGTGCCTCACCGCCAGAGAGGGTTGAAGACGGTTGGCCCAGTTGCAGGTAATCAAGACCAACGTCCACCAGCAGTTGTAATTTGTTGAATATTTTTGGGTGCTCCCGAAAGTGCACAACAGCCTCGGCAATCGTCAGGTCCAACAGGTCGGCGATGGATTTGCCCTTGTATTTGACCTCGAGGGTGGCTTCGTTAAACCGGCGCCCATCACATTCTTCGCACTTCACATAGACGTCTGACAAAAAGTGCATCTCGATCTTACGTACTCCATCGCCCTGACAGGTTTCACAGCGACCGCCCTTGACGTTGAACGAGAAACGCCCGGGTTTGTAACCGCGCATGCGAGCCCCTGGTAGCAGGGAGAAGAAGCTGCGAATCTCATCGAAGACTTTGATATAGGTCGCCGGATTACTCCGTGGTGTTCTGCCGATGGGTCGCTGGTCAATTGCTACCACCTTGTCGAGTTGCTCCAGTCCAGTAATGCGCTCATGGGTGCCGATGCGCTGGGTGGCGTTATGGAATTGCCGAGCCAGGGCCGGATGCAGAATATCATTGACGAGGGTGGATTTGCCCGCCCCGGAGACGCCAGTGACCGCAGTCAGTACGCCGAGAGGAAAAGCGACCGTAATCTGTTTGAGGTTGTTGGCGGTTGCGCCTTCGACGACGACGTGGCCTCGAGCCTGACGACGCTGGGCTCGGATGGCGATTTGCGTTCTGCCCGACAGATAGTTGCCGGTGAGTGATTTCGTATTTCTCTCAAGACTCTTGGCCGTGCCTGCGTGGACGATATGTCCGCCGTTGATCCCGGCGCCGGGACCGAAGTCGACGACATAATCTGCCATGCGGATGGTTTCTTCATCGTGCTCGACCACCACCACCGTATTGCCGATATCCCGCATTCGGCAAAGGGTACCGAGCAGCTTCTCATTATCCCGTTGGTGAAGGCCAATGCTGGGCTCGTCGAGGATGTAGATCACCCCGGAAAGCTCAGAGCCCACCTGGCTGGCGAGCCTGATACGCTGTGATTCGCCGCCAGACAGGGATGGCCCGAGACGTCCGAGTGACAGGTATGACAGGCCCACAGAAACCAGAAAATCGAGGCGATTGCAGATCTCCTTGAGGATCTCTGCGGCGATTTCACCGGCGGCTCCGGGCAACTTAAGTTGGGTGAAAAAGCGTGCAGTCTCATCAATGGTCAGCGCGGAGATCTCGACGATGGTCTTGTTCGCCACTTGTACCGCAGCGCTTTCCGGTCTGAGCCTGACGCCGTGGCAGCTATCGCAGGGAGTATTTGCCAGAAATTGGCTGTACCAGCGTTTCATGCCCTCTGACTTGGTGTTTTTAAAGCGGCGCATCAGGCGATTGAACAGCCCTTCATATCGCGATTGACTGACGCCATGAGAGCCCCAATTTATCGTGTAGCGAACTTCCCCTGTGCCATTAAGAATCTTGTTCTGCTGGGCCTTGGTAAGTTTTTTCCAGGGTTTGTCCAGGGGGATCTTGAGCTGATGGAATACCTGGCGATGGTAAGTGGAACCAGTGGAATGATTATCTTCATGAATTCTGCCGATAGGCTTCAAGGCTCCGTCAGCCAGACTCAGAGTTTTGTCTGGCAACATCAGATCCGGGTCGAAAGCCACCTGGGTACCCAGACCATTGCAGGCTTCGCACATGCCTTGGGGGCTGTTGAATGAAAATGCCTGTGGGCTCAACGCCGGAAATGAAATGTTACAGTGGCCACAGGCCAAGTGCTCTGAGTAGATCTTGTCCTTGCCATCTTCAGTGGCCGCAATGAGCATGCCGTTGCCGAGCTTTAGGGCCGCTTCTACAGATTCTGTGAGCCGCTCGATGCTATCGCCACGAAGAACTAGGCGGTCTATGACCGCCTCAACCGTGTGCTTCTTGCGTTTGTCGAGGGCTTCAACGTCTTCACTACGAAGCATCTCGCCGTCGACCCGCAATCGCACGAATCCTTGGGCGCGAGCGTCTTCCAGCATTTCCCGGTGTTCGCCGCGACGATTTACCAGCAATGGTACAAGCAGGTACAGGCGAGTGCCTTGAACCATGGATAGAAGCTCTCGGGCGATGTGCTGGGCTGATTGGCTCTGCACCTTACGCCCGCACTCATGGCAATGTTGGATGCCGACTCGAGCGTACAGAACCCGCAGATAGTCAGAAATTTCGGTGATGGTGCCAACGGTTGAACGCGGATTCCGACCAGTAGTTTTCTGCTCGATAGAAATCGTCGGTGAGAGCCCGCGAATCATATCGTAGCGGGGCTTTTCCATTTGGCCGAGAAACTGCCGAGCATAGGCCGATAGCGACTCAACATACCGGCGTTGGCCTTCTGCATAAAGGGTGTCGAATGCCAGCGAGGACTTGCCGGAGCCGGATACGCCGGTGAAAACCACCAATTTACGTTTCGGGATTTTGACCTCGACGGATTTCAGATTATGCTCTCTGGCGCCCTTGATTAGGATGTGGTCAAGTTCTTCCGCAGCTTTCTTCATTGTTGATGCAACCTAACTTTGTAAAATGGGCACTAGGTCTTACGGTGATATCAAAAATAAGACCAGTTGCCGTGAGGCTTGGATTATAAGCATAACCCTGGCTGGATGTATCGCATGACAGTGAGCACATGGAGTATCATGGGCGCTCAGTAGACATAACAGAAGATGAATCTTATGGCGCAAAAAACCGTGACGGGTTGCATGATTATCATCGGCAACGAAATTCTTTCGGGCCGGACCCAGGATACCAATCTCGCCCATCTTGCCGGGGTATTGAATGAACTGGGCGTGCGCATGGCCGAAGCACGGGTTATCCCTGATATTGAAGCCGTGATCGTCGCGACCCTGAATGAGTGCCGGGCGAAGTTCGATTATGTGTTTACAACGGGTGGTATCGGGCCGACCCATGATGACATTACCGCCGCTTGTATCGCGCGGGCATTCAATGTGGAATTAATCTATCACCCAGATATCGTCGAGGTAATCAAGCGTCGGCAGGCGCCGCCTGACGTCATGGACTCTCGACTATTAATGGCCAGAGTACCAGAGGGCGCTACCCTCATCGATAACCCGACGGGTGGCCCGCAGGGATTTCAGATCGGTAATGTGTTTGTCATGGCTGGTGTACCTGCTGTGATGCAAGCGATGGCGAGCACCCTCGATCAGACGCGTATTCAGGGCGGATTACCAGTCCGATCCCGGACGATCGGGGCCTTTTTGGGTGAGAGTACAGTGGCCGCCGCGCTGTCGGCCATTCAGGATCAGCATCCTGATGTCGACGTTGGCAGTTACCCCTTCTACCGGGCTGATGGCTATGGTACCAATCTGGTGGTTCGCGGCACCGATGAACTTGAGCTTGAGGCCATTAAGGAAAAACTGCGGTTGATGATTGTCTCATTTGGTGCTGAAGCATTCGAGCCGGTGCGCTGATTCTAATTGTATAAATAAGGAACTCTGCTCGTCGAGACCTGTCTAGATTAATATCGTATTGATGTTAGAAAGGTTTTGGCCCTGCGCCGCAGGGCTGGGAGAGGTAATGCGAGGTTGGCTGTTAATGCTAGCGTGCGTTGCAATGACGGGCTGCACGTTGGGTGTGCAATATCCTTACTCTGAGGTGGCTGAGCAGCGCTTGTTGGGTCAGGTGTTGGCGGGTACGCGAGTGCCTGACGGCGAAGATATCATGTACCTGAGCCCAGCCTTTGAGTCGCAGCTGCACCAACGTATTGATAGGAGCTGGCCAGCGCCCCAGCGACTGGCCGAGTTGCGAAAATTTCTGTTTGCCGATGATGAACTCGATATTCGGTACCACAGTGGTGTCACCAGAACCGCGATGGAAACCTATGCCGCGCGATCTGGCAATTGCTTATCGCTGACGAATCTGTTTGTCGTCTCGGCGCGATCACTGGGTATTAATGCCTATTTCCAACAGGTGGATATCAGACCCTCCTGGGGTCAGCAAGGCAGCCTGACGATCCGCTATGAACATGTCGTCGCGGCGGGTCACCTGCCGAATGGTCTGCGCTATGTGGTAGATTTCTTGCCTGATGCGGTGTTTGATGAGTTCGATACATTACCGAGCGCCGATCGAGATGCACTGTCCATGTTTTTCAGTAACAAGGGTGCTGAGCAATTGTTGAAAGGCGACCAGATGGGTGCCATCCACTACCTCCAACAAGCGGTTCGATTAAGCCCGGATTCATCGTCTGCCTGGACCAATATGGGTGCTGCCCAGCGCCGTGCTGGTAATCTGGAGCTGGCAGAATTCAGTTATTTGCATGCTTTGCAGCGCAGCCAACAAAATTTATCGGCCTTGAATAACCTTGCCGCGTTATATGATGCGCAGGGGCGTGTGCATGATGCCGAAAAAATCACCAAACGCGTGCAGCGCTATCGACGGCGCAATCCTTACTATCAATTTTTGTTGGCTAACCGGTTCTTTGACGCGGGCCAGTTCCTTGAGGCAGAAGTGTTATTGCAAGCGGCCATTCGGCTGAAGGATGATGACCCGAGTTTCTACCGCGCTTTGGCGCTGACTTACGCCCAGCTAGGCGACGAGCGGCAGGCACGACAGATGCGGCAACGGGCCAACCGACTCGGTGGGTCAGACCCTGTCGCGCTCGATCCGGGGCTAAGTCATCGCTTTCGAGTCGATCGCAGCGACCCGAATGAGGGCGCTATCGCCAGGATTCAGAACCGGAGTCAATGAAAAGCGGCGGTAATTGATCTGACGCGGCGCTATACTCTTACGCTTTGCTCGGGAGATTCACTTGTCCTTCAGTGTGCTTGGCCTTTTGGCCGGTATCAGTCTACTCGCGATTATTGCGCAATTGGCGGCCTGGCGATTGCGTTTGCCTGCCATATTATTCTTGTTGCTAGCGGGCATTGTTGTCGGGCCGGTATTGGGCTGGCTGTCACCGGATGCGTTGTTTGGCGATCTGCTGTTCCCCTTGGTGTCGCTGGCTGTTGCGGTCATTCTGTTCGAGGGCAGCATGACCCTGCGCTTCAGTGAACTGCAGGAGATGGGCAAAACGGTTCGCAACTTGGTGACCATTGGCGCGCTGGTGACGTGGTTAATCACGAGCATCGCCACCCACTATTTCATTGGATTTGACCTGAAATTGGCTTTCCTCTTCGGCGCTGTGGTGGTCGTGACCGGCCCCACGGTGATTGTCCCTATGTTGCGCACGGTGCGTCCCAATGGGCGAATCTCCAACGTCTTGCGCTGGGAGGGTATCATTATTGATCCACTGGGCGCGTTATTGGCGGTGCTGGCATTTGACTTCTATATCGCCGCCGCCGGCGAATCAGCATTCACCAGTATTGCGTTGGCCTTTGGCGAAATTGTTGTTGTGGGCACCGTCGCAGGTCTGCTCGCCGGATTTGGCTTGGGGCAACTACTCAAGCATTACTTGATTCCCGAATATTTACGCAGCGTCGTGACGCTGCTGCTGGTTTTTGTTGTGTTCGTGATAGCCGATGAATTGGTCCATGAGTCGGGTTTGTTGGCGGTCACTATTTTTGGCATCACGCTGGCCAATCTACCGGATGTCGAGATCGAAGATATTCTGGATTTCAAGGAGACCCTGAGCATTCTGTTGATCAGCGGCCTATTTATTCTATTAGCAGCGAGGATCGACCCCGCGGCATTTATGTCCGTAGGCTTGGGTGCGTTGTTGCTGCTTGGGGCCGTGATGCTGGTTGCCAGGCCGGTGTCAGTCATGTTATCGACGCTGGGTAGTAGCTTGACAGTCCAAGAGCGATTGCTGATCGCTTGGATTGGTCCTCGGGGGATCGTGTGTGCGGCCGTCGCGGCGCTATTTGCCCTGCGTCTCGAGGTGTTGGCTGTGCCCGAGGCGAACCTGTTCGTGCCACTGGCCTTTTTCATTATCCTGGGTACGGTTGTGATTCAAGGCTTGTCCGCGAAACAGGTCGCGCACTGGCTTGGCGTTCGTGATCCAGCACCTTCCGGTGTGTTGATCACCGGCGGTGGTATCGTGGCACGACGAATTGCCAAGGCGTTGCAAACAGCTGAAATTAAAGCGGTCATTGCCGATAGCGACTATGAAAATATTCGTCTGGCGAGAATGGAGGGTCTGGAAACCTACTATGGTAACCCGATGTCCGAGCATGGCGACCGTCATCTGGAGCTTGCCGGTCTGGGCCGACTATTGACCATGTCTGGGCGGATGAATCTTGATGCCGTACTGGCGATGAACTTCCGTCCGATTTTCGGCGCCCAAAATATTTATGAGCTGCCGATCAATGTCGACGGCCTGAAGACCAAGCATCAGGTTGCCTCGCGGTTTCGGGGTAAACACTTGTTTGGTGAGCAAGTCACCTATAATTTGCTGGCTGGCAGGCTGAACTCGGGGGCCGAGATCAGATCAACGCTGTTAACCGCAGAATACGGCCTGGAAGCCTATGCCGCCAGCTATGCGGGGCGCCACTTGCTGTTGTTCGCCATCGATCCTGACGGCCGGTTACAGATCTACACTGAGGTGCCGAGTTTTACTGCTGAGCCAGGCTGGCGAGTGATTAGCTTGGTTGAACCCGAGCTCGAAGCAGAGTCTGAAACGGAGGCCACCGTTGGCTGAGTCTATGGCTCGATCGGGCCGTACCAGAACGATTAGTCTTTTCTTGTTCGTCACCCTGGCGTTACACGT
>DGOD01000220.1:4313-12439 GCA_002389265.1 Gammaproteobacteria bacterium UBA4475 | reverse complement strand
CCTGATCGAAAAACCCTGATCAAAAAAGAGGAAATAAAATTTGCTGTTAAAACAGTTTATCAAGGGGCTGATATATAAAGTCGTTATTTCGGCTGAGTTCGGCGAGGCTCAGAGGGGTTTGTGAAACATCTCGGACCATACGGAAGGTCTGATTATTTGCCGATACAAAAGCTTGAAAATATCTGACCGAGCAAGTCATCACTGGAAAACTCACCGGTGATTTCATTCAGTGCTTCGTGCGCTATGCGCAATTCTTCGGCAAGCAACTCACCCGCTTGCAGAGTCTGCAACTGCTGCCCGCCCATTCTCACCGCCTCATCGGCGCGACGCAATGCATCAAGATGGCGACTACGGGCAATAAAATTACCTTCTACTTGGGCATCAAACCCGATCGCCTGCTGAATGCAGGCTTTAAGTGCGCTCAGACCCTCCATCGTCGTCACTGAGATACCAAGCACTGGCACCTTAAATGCTGGTATCGCTTCAAGTGCGCGCTTATCAATCTTGTTGAGTACAACGATAGCACCTTGAAGGCGACCTGCTTCCGCCAATAACCCGTCAGCCTGAACTTGCCAATCTTCTGCATGCTCGCTGTAATCAATCATCAGCAGAATCATATCGGCAGTCTCAAGTTCCTGCCGAGCACGACGAATCCCTTCCTTTTCCACCAAATCGTCACTGTCTCGTAAACCGGCTGTATCCACCAGTCGCAGAGGTACGCCATCTAGATGGATATCTTCTTTCACCACATCCCTGGTGGTACCGGCAACACTGGTCACGATAGACGTTTCACGACCACTGAAATAGTTCATTAAGCTGGATTTACCCGCATTCGGCCGTCCTGCGAAAACCAGCGTAACACCTTCCCGCAATATGGCCCCTTGTTCTGTCTGGGCCAGTGTCTGCGCCATGGCAACTTCAATCTCGGCAAGGGCTTGGTGAATCAGTTCATCCGCCAGAAAATCCACCTCTTCCTCTGGAAAGTCGATGGCAGCCTCAACATGGATTCGAAGCCTGACGATACGATCATCTAGTTCATGGATTTTTTCTGAAAATCGACCCTGCAAAGAATTCACCGCACTTTTGGCGGCGCGCTGGCTACCACTATCAATCAGATCGGCGATAGCTTCGGCCTGAGATAGATCAATCTTGTCGTTGAGGAAGGCTCGTTGTGAAAATTCACCGGGGCCGGCAATACGCGCGCCAGCTTGAACTACACGGTTCAACAGCATATCCATCACAACGGGTCCACCATGGCCCTGCAGCTCAAGCACGTCTTCACCCGTGAACGAATGGGGACCTGGAAAAAATACTGCAATGCCTTGATCGATGGCGCTGCCATCGGCATCAAGGAAGTTCGAAAAGGTTGCCAGCCTGGGCGCCGGCAGCTTGCCCACCAGCAACTCGGCTATGTTAGCCACCCGACCACCCGAGACTCGAATAATACCGACACCGCCTCGGCCCGCTGGCGTCGCGATTGCTACAATGGTGTCGGTATGTGCCATGGCACCGGTCATTGTTGTCTCATCAGCCGGCTTTTTCGACTTGCTTGGTTACGTACCATTGCTGCGCGATAGACAACAGATTGTTCACTAACCAGTACAGTACAAGTCCGCTTGGGAACCACAGGAAGAAGAACGTAAACATCACCGGCATGAACTTCATCACTTTCGCCTGCATGGGGTCTGGCGGTTCTGGCTGCATCATCTGGGTCACAAACATAGACGCGCCCATTAATATTGGTAACACAAAATAGGGATCCATAACCGACAGGTCGTTAATCCACAACATAAAGGGCGCTTGACGCAATTCGTAGCTTTCCATCAAAGTCCAGTAAAGTGCCAGGAATACTGGCATTTGCATCAAAATCGGTAAGCACCCCCCTAGTGGATTGGCGCCTTCCTTTTTATAAAGCGCCATCATCGCCTGGGTAAATTGTTGTTTGTCATCGCCATACCGCTCTTTAAGGCGAGCCATCTCTGGCTGCAGCTTACGCATCTTAGCCATTGACTTGAAACCAGCCGCGGATAATGGAAACAGCAATGTTTTGATAATCAGGGTTAAAACAATAATCGACAGACCCCAATTACTGACGATGCCATGAATAAATGTGAGCAAACCGAACATCGGCTGGGCAAGCCACCAGAGAAAACCGTAGTCCACCGTCAGGTTCAAGCCCGGTGAAATCTCTTCGAGCTTGTATTGGTCCTTTGGTCCGATGTAAAACTGCGCGCCTTTAGTATCTCGTGAGCCAGCAGCGATTGACCAGTTTGGCGATGTAAAACCAAACAGATAAGCATCCCTGTCGCCCAGTTTTCGAGCATGAAAGGTATTTTTATCCAGTTTTTCTTTTGGCACCCAAGCTGTCACAAAATAGTGTTGAACCATGGCGATATAACCACCTTCAACTACGGCTTTGTAGGCTTTTTCTTCCACATCCTCAAAAGTCACCTTGGTGTACGGCGCATCGTTTGTATAGGTCGCACCGCCAGTGTATGGCGCCAGACCCATGGAATTTTGATCAACCAACGCTGGCGCTTGACCATCTCGCTTTATCTGGCCAAACAGCGCTGCCGACCAAGACTGCTCACTGTTGTTAACGACGTCGTAGTCAACATCAACCAGGTAGTCATCTCGACGTAGCGTAAAACGTTTGGTCACTAACACACTGCCTTGAGTGGTCTTTAGTTCAACCTGAATTTCGTCTTGACCGTCAGATAAATCATAATGATTTTTAACTACTGCAAAAGTGGGTCTACCAGCTGCGGTATCTGTGCCATCCTGTCCTATAAGACCACTTTGAGCTGCGTAGGCATTACGAGGATCCATTAAAACAAACGGTGAATCGGGCTGATTGATGGCAACTGGAAATTTGATCAAAGAAGCCTCAACGATATCGCCACCGACCGTATCAATAGTAATGTTAAGTACGTCTGACGCTATAGTGACGTAACGGCTGTTCTGAGTATTTAACGCAACGTCATCCACAGCTGTTTCAGTAACCGGGGCCGATAACCCATTATCGAGGGGTAAAAAGTCTATCTGGCCAGCATCGTCGGTCGTACTCGCTGTGCTCACGGTGTTCACATTAATATCAGGTAAGAGGTTATCCTGGGGCACGTCCGCGACACTAACGGTATCCTTGTCAACACGGCCGCTACCGTAGTCTTCATTCCACGCGAGTATCAGCATGTAGGTTGTAACAGCGAGCCCTAATAAAATTAAAATGCGTTGAAAATCCATTGGTAACTCTCGTTAAGAACGGTTAGCTGAACAAGACGGGGTTGCTTTTGTCTTGTTGGGAACCAGTGCTGGGGGAACCAGATCAACGCCCCCCGGATTAAATGGGTGGCATTTACAGATACGTTGGACGCCAAGTTTGCTACCCATGAGCACACCATGTTGCTCGATGGCCTCGCGGGTATATTCTGAACAGGTGGGATAAAAACGACAGCTAGGCCCCAGGATGCTGCTGAGGCATAGTTGATAAGCACGAATAGTGATTAACATGAGTCGCTTGATCATCTAAGTACTCGCCTGGGTACTCGTGTAGGTACTCGTTGTTGCTTTATTAAACAACGTTCCCCAGCCTTTCGATAGTACATTGGCTAAATGTCCATTATCTTTTTTCGATACGCCAGTTCGCGCTACGATGACAATATCTAAATGCGGCGCGTTTTCTGTTGGATTGCAGTGGATTCTGAAAGATTCTCGAATCATACGTTTGACACGATTGCGCTGGACAGCTGGACCCGTGGTTTTTTTGCCGATGACCATGCCAAGACGACAGTGATTCATCTGGTTTTCAGTGGCGAGAACCAGAAATTCAGGACCACTGACGCGATATTTATTGGTCTTGAAAACGTGATCAAACTCATAAGAATTTTGCAGCCGGAAACCAGGCGGGAAACCATGCGCCGCTTGAGTATGATGAGATTGTTCAGGTAGATCGGCCAAGAGCTCCTATCAGACTGAAATTTCTTTGCGTCCCTTAGATCTGCGACGTTTTAGTACTAGTCGACCATTTTTGGTTGCCATTCTTGAACGGAAACCGTGGGCTCTAGCGCGCTTCAATAAGCTGGGTTGAAATGTTCTTTTCATTGGGATTACACCGGTAACGGGGTTTGAAAACGAGCGGCGATTCTAAAGAAGATTCTACCAACAGTCAATTTACCAATTCAGCGATTATCAACGCTATTTAGCGTGTCGGTAATCTAGTAGTTAAATACTTATATATATAAATTATTATTACTACTGTTATTAAGGGCTTGGTGCCTGTGGGTTAGTCATATTTAGTCTTTTATATCAAGCAGTTGTCGGCAAGCAAAGGGTGTTAACAGTTAGCCTTAGACCTGCGGGTAAGCTGTGTATAAGCTGTGTGGAGAAAGCCGAGTTATCCACAGGGCAGAGGAAGTTTGCAATATTCACTGTTTTGTCCACAAGTTATGCACAGGTTAAACACAGGTTATCTACTGGTTTTAAGTATAAATTATTGATTTGTAAGGCATTTCATTTGTATCAATTTGTTCGGAACTGTTGGCGTGAGAAGGCAAATGACGTTACTATTCGAGTCGGCTGCAGGCTGGCGCTAAAAACGTTGCGATGAACAAGCAAATTTAGCGAGATATCTGAATATTTTCAGATACATACGATAACTCGGAGGGTTTGTGGGGGCGACAATTTGGCAAAAATGCTTGCACAGTCTTGAAAGTGAGCTGACTGCGCAGCAATTCAATACCTGGATAAAGCCTTTGCAGGCCGAATTAGATACCAAAGATTTACGTCTTCTTGCGCCCAATAAATACATCAGAGATCAAGTCAGCGACATGTTCATGGGTCGTATTCAAGAATTGGTGGAGCAAAATGGTTCCGGCGGTGTGACGCTGCGTATTGGGTCTTCAACGGGACTTCCGAGTGCAGATAGGACGAATGGCTCATCTAATGGCTCATCTAATGGTAATGCGCGGGTAGTTGATAACAGCTTTGCAGTGCGAGAAAGCTTTTATCCACTGCTGAAACTGAACCGAGAATTTACCTTTGACACCTTTGTCGCTGGGCGCTCGAATGAGTTGGCCAGAGCTGCGGCTGTGCAGGTTTCAGAAAATGTCGGCGTCACCTACAAGTGTTTGCTGCTATATGGTGGCGTAGGTCTGGGAAAGACCCACTTGATGCATGCGGTGGGTAACGCGATTCTCGAAAAGCATCCTAATTTAAAAGTTGCGTATATGTATTCGCAACGATTTATGGAGGATATGGTCAGGGCGATTGAACACGGCACTATGTCTGAGTTTACTCAATATTACCGTACTGTAGATGTGTTGCTGATGGATGATATTCAGTTTCTTGCCAAAGGCATGAAGTCCCAGGAAGAATTTTTCCATGTATTTAATCGGTTACAGGAAAATGGTAGCCAAATAGTGCTGACCTGTGATCGCTATCCGAAGGAAATTCAAGGCCTCGAAGAGCGGCTCAAGAGTCGTTTTATGTGGGGAATGACGGCGACTGTTGAACCGCCTGATTTAGAAACAAGGGTGGCTATTTTGCTGAAGAAGGCAGAGGTCGAGGGAGCCTACGTGCCTCACGATGCAGCGTTTTTTATCGCTGAGAGAATACGGTCGAACGTTCGTGAGTTGGAAGGCGCACTACGTCGGGTAATAGCGAATGCGAATTTCACGGGTCGAGAGATTAGTGTTGAGCAGGTCAGGGAGTCACTAAAGGATTTGATCTCGCTGCAAGATCGTCAGGTGGGAATTGAGAATATTCAGAAGACGGTCGCGGATTATTATAAGATTAGAGTCGCTGAGTTGCATTCGAAGCGTCGTACCCGTTCCATAGCGCGGCCACGACAGGTTGCTATGGCGTTGGCCAAGGAGCTGACAAACCACAGTTTGCCAGAGATTGGCGATGCTTTCGGAGGGCGAGATCATACGACGGTCTTGCACGCTGTGCGAAAAGTTGAAGAATTGCGCGAGAGTCATCAGGATATTCGAGATGACTATACGAATTTGCTGCGAATATTGACGGCTTAGGGGTCGATAAGGACTGCCATGAAGTTTGAGATAGACCGTGATGCGCTGCTCGAGCCATTGCAATTTGTGTCTGGTGTGGTGGAACGCCGGCAGACGTTGCCGGTGCTCGCGAATCTGATGATCTCTGTAAAGAACGGGCGGCTGACCCTTGTCGGTACAGATCTTGAAGTAGAGTTAAGCGCGAGCCTGGACAGCATTAGAAGCGCAGTTGATGGTGCTGTGACAATACCAGCACGTAAATTTAGTGAAATATGTCGGAGCTTGCCTGGCACCGCACCGTTGGTTTGTTCCCTTGAAGGCCGGCGAATGAGTATAGTCAGCGGTCGCTTTCGGTCACACCTGGCGACCCTGGAGATTATAGATTTTCCCACCATCGAGATGGATCCAGTCCTCGTGGAAATGCAGCTCGCGCGAGCGGATTTTAAGCGACTTCTTGATAAGACCAGTTTCGCGATGGGGCATCAGGATGTGCGGTATTTTTTTAACGGGATGTTGGTTGTAGCAGGTCCTGACAAGTTGACGACGGTGGCGACTAACGGCCAGAGGCTCGCTGTTAACCATCTCCCAGGTGCTTATGCGGTGAGTAACATGCAGCAGTTCATCGTACCCAGAAAAGGCGTTGTCGAATTGCTACGAATGGTTAAAGATGACACACAGGAACTATTGGTCCAATTTTCAAGAAATCACCTGCGGGCAGTGTCCAGTCAATTTTGTTTGGTGACAAAATTAATTGATGCCACATACCCAGATTATGAAAGAGCCATTCCGGCGGGGGGTGAAGTCATCTTGGTGGGTAACAGGCGTGAAATTAAGGACGCATTAACGAGAACTGCAATCCTGGCGAACGAGACCTATCGAAATATCCGTCTGGAGCTTACGCCGGGTAACTTGGGTATTTACGCGAACAACCCATTGCAGGAAGAGGCTGAAGAAAATGTTCCGGTTGATTACGATGGAGCGGGTTTAAAGATTGGCTTTAATGTGGACTACATCATTGATGCGCTATCGGCGATCGATGGCGATAGGGTTCAAATGACGTTTATAGATGGCAATAGTGCCATGTTGCTGGCAGGTCCTGACGAGAGCTTATCACGTTTCGTGGTAAGCCCCATGATTTTATAAGCCTGTAATATAGGCCCTGTGTGTAATGTGAGCACTCACTATAGGAAATTCCATGAAGTTACGGGTTAGTAGAGAAGCGCTGTTGAAACCGCTGCAGCAAGTTGCTGGCGTCGTCGAAAGACGGCAGACTTTGCCGGTGTTGTCGAATGTATTGCTGCAGGTTGAGGGTAACATATTGTCCCTGACGGGCACCGACCTAGAAGTGGAAATGGTGGGCCGAGTACCTTTGATCGAAGGTGAGAGCGGCGAGATCACTGTGCCGGCGCGGAAGTTAGTGGATATTTGTCGAGAGCTGCCAGACAAGGCTGAGATTGAACTGATACTAGTAGGGCAACGGTTGACGGTAAAAGCCGGTCGCTT
The DNA here is from genome assembly GCA_002389265.1 of Gammaproteobacteria bacterium UBA4475. Classification (GTDB taxonomy): domain Bacteria; phylum Pseudomonadota; class Gammaproteobacteria; order Pseudomonadales; family Azotimanducaceae; genus UBA4582. The sequence continues at coordinate 4,928 of DGOD01000220.1, read as the reverse complement.
TCGCTCGACATTGTCGACGTTGCCCGCGGAAGACTTTCCAACAGTAGAGAAGTCACTCGCGGAAATGTCCACGAGAATCGACAGCAAGTCCCTGAAGCGATTGTTGGATAGAACGGCATTCGCCATGGCGCAGCAAGATGTTCGGTATTTCCTCAATGGGATGCTGATTGAGATGGGTGGAAACTATGTCAAGACAGTCGCTACGGACGGTCACCGGTTGGCAATGAGTACCCTTAAGCTAGAAGGTGCAAGTGCAGATAGTCGACAAGTGATCTTGCCCAGAAAGGGCGTTCTTGAATTGCAGCGCTTATTAAATGAAGTTGAAGGTGACATCGGGATTGCCATAGGGGCTAATTATTTAATGGCAGAGTCAGCAGATTTTGTGCTGACGACCAAGTTGGTGGATGGGCGGTTTCCTGATTACGACCGCGTGATTCCTAAAAATGGCGATAAGCTCATCGTAGCGGATAAATTAGAGCTGCGGCAGGCACTGAATCGCACCGCGATATTATCAAATGAAAAATTCCGTGGTATACGCGTCAACCTGTCTTCAGGTGTTCTGCAGCTATCGGCAAATAACCCGGAGCAAGAGGAAGCTGAGGAAACAGTGTCCGT
>DGOD01000220.1:0-4234 GCA_002389265.1 Gammaproteobacteria bacterium UBA4475 | reverse complement strand
GAAGATTCAATTTATGTCGTTATGCCAATGAAGCTATGAGTCTAAGCCGGCTTACGGTCAAGAACTTACGTAATATTGAACACCTTGAGTTGAGCCTGGGATCCGGTGTTAACCTCATCTGTGGTGTCAACGGTAGCGGCAAGACGAGTTTGCTCGAGGCAATTTATTTTCTGGGTTCGGGACGTACCTTCCGCGGTCAGCGTATAGAACCACTCATTAGCCGCAACGCCAGTGGCTGTACGGTATTTGGTGTGGTGGACGCGGACCGGCGTTGTCGTATTGGTGTGCAGCGGGGCCGGGATGGTGGTCGAGACATTAAGATTAACGGCGAGGTCGTTCGGCGGGCAAGTGAGTTAGCGCTTGCCCTGCCGGTGTTAGTGCTTGGCCCGGACACGGTAGATCTGTTGTTGGGGGCGCCGGGGCCGCGGCGGCGATTCCTGAATTGGGGTTTGTTTCACGTGGAACATGGGTTTCTGCCGGAGTGGGAAAATGCCACTCGCGGACTGAAGCAGCGTAACAGTCTACTTCGTGGCGGCAGCGCGTCCAGTCGTGAGTTGGCGGTTTGGACTGATAAGCTAGAGGTTCTGGCGGAGACGATTGATGCTTATCGGCGCCGTTATTTTGAAAAGCTCCAAACCGTTTTCAAAGTAATGTGTGCTGATTTAACGGGTTTGCAGGGAGTTGAGTGCGTGTATTCCCGAGGTTGGGATAGCACACGGTCTTTGAAAGAGGTCATGGCGAGTCAGTTAGACGGGGATATCAAGCGGGGCTTTACGCTGAGTGGCTTTCAGAAAGCCGACATTGAGCTTCGAGTAGCGGGGCAAAGCGCTACCAGCGTCTGTTCTCGAGGCGAGTTGAAAATACTGGCGTGGGCGCTCGTGCTCAGTCAAGGTAAGCTATCAATGGCGCAGCAGCACCAGGCACCAGTTTATCTAGTAGATGACCTGTGTGCAGAGTTGGATGAGGATCATCGACAGAGTGTCTGTCGAGAATTGGTTAATAGCGGTGGCCAGATAGTGGCTACCGGCATCGATCTTGAGCAACTGCAGGGCAGTTGGTCTGGGATTACCACTAAAATGTTTCACGTGAAACGTGGCGTGTTTAGTGAAATGGAGAGCAGTAATGAGTGATGAACGATCTTACGATTCTACGAGTATCAAGGTTCTTAAGGGCCTAGAAGCGGTCAAAAAACGTCCTGGCATGTATATCGGCGACACTGACGACGGTACAGGCCTCCACCATATGGTGCAGGAGCTCGTAGATAACTCCATTGATGAAGCCTTGGAAGGTTACTGTTCCGAAATCAAAGTCATCATTCATCCAGATAACTATATCAGCGTAATGGACAACGGTCGTGGCATACCTACTGACTTGCACGAAGGTGAGGGCAAGTCCGCAGCAGAAGTGATTATGACCGTACTCCATGCGGGTGGAAAATTCGATGACAGCAATTATAAAGTATCCGGCGGACTCCACGGCGTGGGTGTATCCGTCGTCAACGCACTATCAGAGGAGCTCGTCCTGACTATCTGGCGTGACGGCAAGGTATGGGAACAGGTTTATCATGATGGCGTCCCCGAAGCGCCATTAGCCGTGGTTGGCGAAACACTGCAAACGGGTACTAAGTGTCGATTTAAGCCGTCAGCCACCACCTTCACTAACATCGAATTCCACTACGACATACTTGCAAAGAAGCTAAGAGAACTCTCGTTCCTCAATGCGGGTATCATTATCGACTTGGCAGATGAACGTACTGGTCGAGAAGAACGATTCTGCTACGAAGGTGGACTGCGAACCTTCGTGGAATATTTGAACCAAAACAAGACAGGTTTGAACCAGATTTTTCACTGTAAGGCGAGTCGTGAAGATGGTATCTCCGTGGAAATCGCCATGCAATGGAACGATACTTATCAGGAATCGATCTTCGCATACACTAACAACATTCCTCAAAGTGATGGCGGCACCCATCTACAGGGCTTTCGCGCGGCGTTGACACGAACTTTGAATAATTACATTGACCGTGAGGGCATGGGTAAAAAAGCCCAAGCAACCACTACTGGCGATGATGCTCGAGAGGGCTTGACGGCGGTCATATCGGTCAAGGTGCCCGACCCAAAATTCTCTTCTCAAACCAAAGACAAACTGGTTTCTTCTGAGGTCAAAACTGCAGTCGAACAAGAGATGGGCAATGCCTTCAGCGATTTTCTAATGGAGAATCCCCAGGAAGCCAAGTCAATCGTACAGAAGATGATTGATGCGGCTCGCGCCAGAGAGGCTGCTCGAAAGGCTCGGGAAATGACCCGCCGCAAAGGCGCGTTGGACATCGCCGGTTTGCCCGGCAAGTTAGCTGACTGCCAGGAGAAGGATCCGGCTCTGTCTGAAATTTACCTGGTAGAGGGTGATTCTGCTGGTGGCTCGGCGAAACAGGGAAGGGATCGTAAAAACCAAGCGATCCTACCCCTCAAAGGTAAGATCCTGAATGTTGAAAAGGCACGTTTTGACAAAATGTTGTCGTCGGCAGAGGTGGGAACCCTGATTACTGCTTTGGGCTGTGGTATAGGGCGTGACGAATTTAATCCGGATAAGCTGCGTTACCATCATATTATTATCATGACCGATGCCGACGTGGATGGTGCTCATATCAAGACCTTGCTGCTGACCTTCTTCTTTCGGCATATGCGCGTGCTTATTGAACGGGGCCATGTCCTCATCGCTCAACCGCCACTGTATAAAGTCAAGCGCGGCAAACAGGAGCGTTATATTAAAGACGAGGACGCTTTGAACGCCTATCTATTCGAAGTTTCCATGGAAGACGCGAAGCTCATTCCCACTGCCGGTGCGCCGGCATTGGAAGGTGATGAACTTAGATCCTTGGCTCAGCACTATTTTACTGTTCAAACTCAAGTTAAACGTCTAGAGCGAGTCTTTCCCGCTGAAATACTGGATCTAATGATTTACGCACCACGTTTAACTGTGGCGGAACTGAGTGATGAAGCGCGGGTGAAAGAGTGGTCTGCTGATCTCGAGGCGAGAACGTCAGTTGCCATCAAGAGCCGTACAGAATATCAGTTCACGGTTCGCGAAGATCTTGAACGGCACTTGTACTACCCCACATTAATTGTTATAAATCATGGGGTTAGCAGAGAGTATGTGTTTACTCGAGAGTTCTTTCAGTCGAAAGACTACGAAGACTATACTGCCCTCGGTGATCAGATAACAAAACTGCTTCAAGCTGATGCGGTCATTATGAAGGGTGAAAAAGCGGAGCCAGCTCTGTCGCTTAAACAGGCCTTAGCGTGGTTGCAGCAAGAAGGTCTTCGTGGTCAGAGCCGTCAACGGTACAAGGGGCTCGGCGAAATGAACCCCGATCAACTTTGGGAAACCACCATGGATCCGCAACGCCGAACTATGTTGCGAGTCACTATCGAAGACGCGATCGCTGCGGACCAGTTGTTCAGTACTTTGATGGGTGATGCGGTGGAACCACGGAAAAACTTCATCGTCAGCAACGCTCTGGCAGTCGCTAACCTAGACGTTTAGGTTGGCGAACTCCTAACCCATTCAGCGTCGTTACAATGGAAATGCGCTGATTCGGGCTTTGGCGAACGCGGCGAGATCCGAATAGACTTCAATGGCCAATGCGCGTTGTTGAACAACCTTCAACGTCGCTGTGCCATTACCGGTGAGCACCAGAACGGGTTCTGCGTTGCCAGCGATGGCTGCGTCAATGTCCTTCACTGAATCACCGACAAAGGTCAAGGTGCCTATCGTGCCTGGATGAAATTGTCGTATCTGATTCAGCAGTCCGGGTCGAGGCTTACGGCATTCACACGCTGCGTCAGGATGATGTGGGCAAAAGAAAATTTTCTCAACCTGCCCCCCGGCTGCACCGACTAACCGTAGCAGTTTAGCGTGCATGGCCTCTAAGTCTGTGAGGTAAAACTTTTGGCGGGCCAGACCCGCTTGGTTGGTAGCCACATAGATCTTGTGACCGGCCTGAGACAGGCTAGCGATTGCCTGGATGCTACCCGGCAGCGGTACCCACTCGTCCGCTGATTTAATATAGTCTGGCGAGTCGAGGTTGATCACGCCATCTCTGTCTAAAACGATAATTGAATCAGCCACGACTCAGTTCCTCGCCGACTGGCTTTGCCCCGACACTCATTGAAGCAACGAGAAGTCGGCGATATCCAAAAATAAAGTGCGCATTTTCTGGAGTGTTGCCAGCCGGTTC
>DGOD01000202.1 GCA_002389265.1 Gammaproteobacteria bacterium UBA4475 | reverse complement strand
GCCTGCGGCAAAAAAACCAATGTTATTGGTGGGAGTGGACGGATTCGAACCGTCGACCCTCGCCTTGTCGAGGCGATGCTCTAACCAACTGAGCTACACTCCCTTATTCTTCGACTTATTGTCTTAGCGCCAATTAATAGTGCTGTTTGACGTGTCACCTAAGTGTCACTGACGTGAGTCGCTGCTGGCATCCCGCGGCCTGCGTACAATGCAGTCCTCGCAGGCTGACTAGCCAAGCGCGCGTAATGTAGCAGGAATTAATCCTTGGCACCAGCCTGAATGGGGGACTTGGCGGAATTTCGCCGAATTCGCGCCCTGCAGATTCGTTTACCCCATGGCCTGACCGCAACGCCAATCACCCGTCAAAACCTCTTAGCTATTAACGAATTGCTGGCGGAGCTCTTCGATCCGGTCACGCAATTGCGCCGCTTCCTCAAAGGCCAGGTTTTTTGCCGCCTGAAACATGGACTTCTCAAGGCTGGCCATTTGCTTTTCAAGCTCTGCCGGCGACAATATTTCCGCGGCATAACGACCTTTACCCTCTGCCACCTTATTCTTCTTATTCCGAGCAGTCTCCCGCGCGCCTTCCATAATATCCGTCACCAACCTTCGAACGCCGAAGGGCGTGATGTTGTGCTTGAGATTGTGGGCGGTCTGGTGCTCTCGCCGGCGGTCGGTTTCACTAATGGCACGGCGCATGGAATCGGTCATCTTGTCAGCATACAGTATGGCCCGCCCCTCCATGTGTCGAGCAGCCCGGCCGATGGTCTGAATCAGCGAGCGCTCAGAGCGCAAGAAGCCTTCCTTATCACTATCCAGAATCGCTACCAATGACACTTCAGGCATGTCCAAGCCTTCGCGCAAAAGGTTAATGCCCACTAACACATCAAATTCACCCAGACGCAAGTCACGAATGATCTCAACCCGCTCGACCGTATCAATATCTGAGTGCAGATAACGCACTCGCACGCCATTGTCATCGAGAAAGTCGGTCAAGTCCTCGGCCATGCGCTTAGTCAGCGTCGTAATCAACACACGCTCGTCCTTGGCCGCACGAATTCTGATCTCGCCCAGGACATCGTCAACCTGGGTCTGGGCCGGACGAACTTCAATAACGGGGTCTAGCAAACCTGTAGGTCGGACCAACTGATCCACTACCTGGCCCGCATGCTCAGCTTCGTAGTTACCCGGCGTCGCTGACACGAAGATCATCTGTGGGGCGTTCTTCTCCCATTCATCGAACCGCATCGGCCGATTATCCAATGCACTGGGCAGCCGAAAGCCAAAGTTCACCAAGGTTTCTTTGCGGGAACGGTCGCCCTTATACATGGCCCCCAACTGCGAGATGCTCACATGAGACTCATCCACCACCAGCAAGGCATCATCTGGTAGATAGTCATATAAAGTCGGTGGTGACTCACCGGGTGCTCGACCGGACAAGTAGCGCGAGTAGTTCTCGATGCCGTTGCAGTATCCCAGCTCTTTGATCATCTCCAGATCATAGCGGGTTCTTTGTTCAAGGCGTTGAGCCTCCACCAGCTTGTTATTTTCTTTAAGATAACGCAGGCGCTCATCCAGCTCGCCTCGAATCAAATCGATGGCCTTCTCCATGGTTTCCCGCGGCGTCACATAGTGCGATTTCGGAAAGATCGTCAATCGAGGTACTCGCCGCAGCACTTCACCGGTCAGCGGGTCAAAGTAAGCCAACGCTTCAATTTCGTCATCAAACAGCTCAACCCGAACAGCTTCTTTATCAGACTCTGCGGGAAAGATATCAATCACATCACCTCGCACCCGATAGGTGGCCCGGTGCAGCTCAGTTTCATTTCGGGTGTATTGGAGTTCGGCCAAGCGTCGCAGAATCCAACGCTGATCCACTCTGTCGCCGCGATCAAGATGCATCACCATTTTTAAATAAGCACCCGGATCGCCCAGACCATAAATCGACGAGACCGAGGCGACGACAATGGCATCGCGCCGCTCCAGCAGCGCCTTCGTAGCTGACAGGCGCATCTGCTCAATATGCTCATTGATGGCCGAGTCCTTTTCGATATAGGTATCGGAGGACGGCACGTAGGCCTCAGGCTGGTAGTAATCGTAATAGGACACGAAGTATTCCACCGCGTTATTCGGGAAAAACTCCTTGAACTCGCCATACAATTGCGCGGCCAGGGTTTTGTTAGGCGCCATGATCAAGGTGGGGCGCTGGATGCGCTCGATCACGTTAGCGATAGTGAAGGTTTTACCCGAACCCGTCACACCCAACAGGGTCTGCGACGCTAGACCCGACTCAATACCCTCCACCAGCTTTGCAATGGCGACCGGCTGGTCCCCCGCTGGTTGATATTCCGAGTGCACTTTAAACTGATCTGAATTCATACTGCCTGTTGCCCGCCCCTGCGGGCTGATCGAAAATGGTGAACCGGCACCATCTTCGCAGCGCCGGCGTTCAGGTGAAATGATACAGCAAATAGACCTCTTGCTGGCGGTGGGGTTCCGTATTGTCTGTAGATGAAGTAATTGCACATTGAATTGCGGTTTGCGTGACTTACTTATTGACCGATCACGGAAGCCTCTATACAATTCCCCGCTTCAATATTCCCCGATAGCTCAGTTGGTAGAGCAAATGACTGTTAATCATTGGGTCCGTGGTTCGAGTCCACGTCGGGGAGCCAATTGATGTCTTTAAAAGCTTGCAACTCCTTGATTTTCTTAGGTATTTCCTAAAACTGCTCAACTGGAGCAGACAAAATTGACGACACTGAAGCATCCTTCTTCACCTATACCAACTTACACCTATACCAGAGGTGGCATTTATTACTTTTCTAAAGTAGTTCCTCAAGATTTAGTCGCCCTTAACGCCAAACCTAGAATCATTAAATCCCTTCGCACTAAGTCCATCAGTCACGCTAGGGCTGCCTCTAGATCCTTGTCAGCAAGGCTCGAAGACTACTGGCTTGATCTAAGACTACAACGTGCAGATATCCCTGCTGCTCACCTTCTTCGTTCCCAGACAACCGACTGACTCCAATCCACCAACACTAGATGAGGCGTTAGACTTTATCTCTCTGTTAAATGCCAAGACAAAAGTAAACTTTTCTTCAGCAACGCAAAGAGAAACATTTCTTACGTTGTAAGCTGCTTGGGATCACTTCCTTTAGATTGTTATAGCACTGCTGACGCAGCAACTTTTAGACAATGGTTGTTAGATAGGGGACTAAGCAAAACATCACTCTTAAGAATCTTCGGCGTAGTTAAAGCAGTAGTTAACTTCTGCATCAAAGATCAGGGGGAGTGTAAAACGTAGTTGGATATTTTGAAGCTTTTTCAAGATTGTCAAAAGGTCAAGCGCTTGTGTTGTAGCTTTAGAGCGCTTGTTTTGAGTGGATATAGGTCCGGGTAACGCAAAGCTGGAAAGATGGAAACATGGAAACATGGAAAGATGGAAGTGAGTTTTTTCGTTCTCAATATAGGAAATGTTACCCCACAGACTCTGCTGAAATAACTCAATGTTGTGATAATCTTTGTTTCCACCATATAAAAATTCAGGCAGTACTTTAATGAAAAAACAATACTTATCAGTAGCTATACTATCTACAGCACTTACAATCATGGTGGCTCCGGCGACTGCTGATCATCATGAATTAATAATGCCTCTGGCAAAAGCTGGCCAGCTAATTGTCACCTATAAAGGGGAGTGTCCTTCTGGTGCCGTAGACGGTGCAATTGCCAAGGTTAAAGAAACCATTGCCTATGAGCGGAAAAACAGCCCTGTCCTGTATGCGTCTTCTCCGGGTGTGTGGGCAGGCGGTAAAGTTGGAGCAGTGGACGTACATGAATCTAAAGAGGCTATGGATAAGGCATTTGCATGGCAGGCTGCGGATGCGACTTGGTCAGCCAACTATGATGAAATTGCAGCTAGTTGCGGCGTCACTGTTGCTGACTTCGAGGTTTCCATATTTGAGGCTCGTTAGCATTTGAATATGCTGGGCCGACAACACGCAGTAGATAGCCTTTACAGCATTGAAAGGTCTTCTATTCCAGAACAATGAGGATGCGACTGCATCTGATGTGATTTCACAGTTAGGGCGGCTGAATCAATGCAGAGTTATTGCGAACCGCCAATTCTAAGCAAGGAAGTAATATGAAAAGTAGAGTACTGATGAATGCAATGCTAGCAATCGCGTTAGTGGGATGTAATGGTGAATCGACCAAAGTGGAAGATGCTCACCCAAAACATGGAAAAGCACATGCAAACCATTGGGATTATGGAACAGAAAATGGCCCGACTCATTGGGAAGAGTTTTCTAAAACATGTGGAAAAGGAATTCATCAATCCCCAGTTAACATCATTCCCGGTGAAACTATTTCCATGGATCATAGTTACGATTTAAGCATGCATGAAGATGTGACTTCTATGAATAATATTATCGATAATGGTCACTCCATTAAAGCTACGCCACATGAAAGTGGAAGTATAGAGCTTCATGGTGAAACATTTAACCTTTTGCAATTTCACTTTCATGGGAAGTCCGAACATACAGTAGATGGTAAGCGTTATGATATGGTTGCTCACTTAGTGCATCAAAATCCAAAAACTAAACAGTTGGCAGTTGTTGCAGTTTTCTTTGAAGAGGGAG
>DGOD01000195.1 GCA_002389265.1 Gammaproteobacteria bacterium UBA4475 | reverse complement strand
TAGCGATTCCAGTACCAGGTACCACCAAAGTCCCCGCCCTTTTCAAGAATGCGTACATCTGCAACGCCTGCTTCTTTAAGCCGCGCCCCTGTCACCAGGCCCGCAAAGCCGCCACCAATGAAGGCAACCGTCACATGATCAGTCTTCGGTTGGCGTTCTACGATGGGGGTATAGGGGTCTTCCAGATAATGGGCTAACTGGTCCTTGAGCTCTAGATACTGGTTATTACCATCCGCGCGAAGGCGCTTATCACGCTCCAGCAGGTATTTCTGGCGGATTGCTTCTTTATCAAAGGGCACCGCAGTCGCGTTGTTATTGCTACTAGCATCGGTCATAAGAATTCTTGTGCTCCTAGTTTATCTTTGCGGTGTTAAGGTTAGTGAGTGCGCGAGCGAGCAACGCCGATGGCTATTTGCCGCCGCACAGGCACATCCTCGAAAATCAGCGGATACCATAATAGTACCATTACCGGGATGGCATGCCAGTGGCTCGGGTATCGAGCGTCGACGAAACTGGAGGTGCTCGGCTACTGGGGTGTCGCAACGAGACTTATGGGCTGGCATTTCAGATTTGAGGCCCTGGGGTAAAGTCACGAACCTAGTCTTTCTTGGTCATACCAGAGGCTAGATCCGGCCAGGCAACACGCAGATATAAAAACATCGACCAAAGTGTCAGGCCCGCTGCTGCATACAACAGAACAAAACCCAGGACAACCCACTCGCTGTGATCTTGAGGGCCAACCGCCAGCAAGACAATAATCGCGGTCATCTGGAACCCAGTCTTAATCTTGCCCACAAGCGAAACCGCAACGCTGCGGCTGGAACTGTAGTTCGCCATCCACTCACGCAGCGCCGAAACCACGATTTCACGCCCTACGATCACCAGGGCCGGGATCGCCAGAATCGCACTAGCATGTACCTCAACCAGCAATATCAGGGCAACAGCCACGATTAGCTTGTCCGCCACAGGATCTAAAAAAGCACCAAATGGCGTCATTTCGTCGAGTCTACGCGCCAAATAGCCATCTAGCCAATCGGTGATACTGGCCAGGCTGAAGACCAGTGAAGCCGCCAAATAACGTGACTCGAAGGGTAGGTAAAAGACCACCACCAGGATAGGAATCAGGAGTATTCTGATACTGGTCACAATGTTGGGTAGGCCGATAGTCAATTACATGCCCTGAGCAATAATGAGTTTAGGCGCGCCATTCTAACTGTTATGTAGCGTGGCATAAATCTGTTCCGCCATAGTCTGACTGATTCCCTCAACTTTGGCTAATTCTTCAGTGCTGGCACTTTCCACTCGCTGGCTTCCGCCAAAATGGCGCAGCAATGCGCGGCGGCGTTTCGGGCCCACACCCGCGATATGTTCCAGTACCGACTCGTTACGCTTTTTGCCTCGCCGCTGCCGATGCGCCGTGATCGCAAACCGGTGACTCTCATCACGAATATGCTGAATCAGGTGCAACCCGGGATTATCTGGCGCCATCTCGACCTCACCACCACCCGACAGAAACAGCGTTTCCAACCCCGCTTTACGCCCAGGGCCTTTAGCCACGCCCACCAAGATCACGCCGGTAATCTGCAACCGCTCCAAGATCGTCTCAGCCTGGCTGAGCTGCCCCTTACCCCCATCGATAAATAGGATGTCAGGCAGCATCCCTTCGCCCTTCTTCACCCGTGTATAACGCCTTAACAAGGCTTGGGACATAGCCGCATAGTCATCACCAGGCGTAATGCCATCAATATTGAAGCGCCGATAGTCAGACTTCAGCGGGCCATTGCGATCGAAGACCACGCAAGACGCCACCGTGGCCTCTCCGGAACTGTGGCTGATATCAAAGCACTCGAGTCGTTCCGGAATTTCAGCCAGACCAAAGGCCTCACGCAACGCTTCAAAGCGCTGATTAGTATTGTTTCGTGTCGCCAGATGCCCACCCAGGCTTTGTTCTGCGTTGGTCATGGCCAAGCTCACCCAGCGATTCCGCTGGCCTCGAACATTATCGCCAATATTCACCTTACGCCCGGCCACCTCGCTCAGCGCTGCCTCCAGCAACGGCTTTTCTGCAATTTGGGCGCTGATGACAATATCTTTTGGAATTTCGCGACCCTGATTGCCGGCGAGATAAAATCGTGGAATAAAGGCAGACAGTACTTCTCCCGGTGTTTCTTCCAGACGAATACGTGGAAAGAAGGTCTGGTTACCCAGTAGTCGACCACCCCGCACCATCATCACCAGCACACAAATGCCACCCGGATTGACGATGGCTGCGATCACATCAATATCACCGCCGTCGCCGGTGACATACTGAGACTCTTGAATCCGTTGTAGGTGCGCGATCTGATCACGATATTTAGCCGCCCGCTCAAATTCGAGTTGTTGGGAGGCCGCATCCATCTTGTCGGCGTAGTCATCAAGCACTGCGCGACTCTTACCCTCAAGAAACAAGGCCGCATGTTTCACATCATCTGCGTAATCCGCAACACTAATACGACCACAGCAAGGACCCGAGCACCGCTGGATCTGGTATTGCAGACAAGGCCTTGAACGATTTTTAAAGAAGCTGTCTTCGCACTGTCGCACTCGAAATATCTTTTGCAGAACGTTGAGACTGTCACGCACTGAATAGGCACTGGGGAATGGCCCGAAATATCGCCCTGCGCGCTTCTTCGCACCACGGTGAAAGGCCAGCCGCGGGTATTCTTCTGCCGTCGAAAGATAGATGTAGGGGTAGGACTTATCATCCTTGAAATCGATGTTATAAGGCGGTCGCAACGCCTTGATCAGGCTTTGTTCCAGTAACAAGGCCTCAGTTTCACTGTTGGTGATCGTGTACTCGACCGTTTGAATATGGGACACCAAGGCCATGGTTTTCGCGTCGAGCGCCGTTGTTCTGAAATAACTCGACAAGCGATTTTTCAGATTTTTGGCTTTGCCCACATAGAGTATCTCGCCCTCAGCATCGAACATCCGATACACGCCCGGCCGACCGCTGACGGTCTTGAGGAACGTCTTCGCATCAAACGGGGGAATTTCCAAGTCGGGCATGAACGAGACTAGTCGCGGTTAAGTAATCTGCTGATGATACGAGGCTCGCGACCCGAGTGCCAGCGTCCTGTGCTAGATTACCCAAGCCAGCCACGCCGAGTCGGTCAGAACAATCCTGGCGACTCGCTGACGGCTCATATTAGCACCCGGCTGCAGGCGCTA
>DGOD01000001.1 GCA_002389265.1 Gammaproteobacteria bacterium UBA4475 | reverse complement strand
AATGCGAACGACCAATGCGAACGAGAGAACAGCAGATGACGACAAGCCAATATGGCGTTGAAGATGCGTCATTTCAGGCTGCCGGCGGCGAGGCGGGCATACTCAAACTGGTCGAAGCCTTTTATCGGCATATGGAGTAACGACCCGATGCCCTTGTTATTCGTGCCCTGCATCCCGATGAATTGACGATGTCTATGGATAAGCTGGGCCTTTTTTTGTGCGGCTGGACCGGCGGTCCGCGGCGCTATGGGGAAAAATATGGCCCGATCGCGATTCCACCAGCTCACGCTCATCTGCCGATCATCGAGGTCGAGAAAGACGCCCGGTTGGCCTGTATGCAGGTTGCCCTGCAAGAGCAGGACTACCCGCCAGCCTTCAAAATCTATTTCCTCAAGCAACTGACGGTGCCCGCCAGTCATATCGTGCCAGTGCGACAGAATCGACGATGACGCTGATGTGAGAACTGCCGCCGTTGCCGAATACTGATCAAAGTGGCAGTGTGTTGCGTATCAATCTCACCACAAAAATCTGTCTATGGAATACTCAAATGCTTGAACACCTTGTGACTACAGATGCCAACGTACACCGTCAGCGTAGTGTGGCGGCCTTACAGTCCCTGTTTGTCGGCGACGCCCTGGCCATGCCGGTACATTGGTACTACAGCGAGCATGATATCGAAGCCGGTTTTCCTGGTGGGATTGTGCAGTTCGAGGCGGCGCCTGCACACCATCCCTCATCCATCATGGCGCTGCATTCTACCAATCAGGGTGGCCGCGGCCGCCAGGGTGGTGCGAGTGGGCGCCAAGTGGTTGGCGATGTCATCCTCAAAGGTAAAGGACAATTTTGGGGACAGGCCAACCAACACTATCATCAGGGCATGCAGGCCGGCGAAAACACGTTGAACGCGCACTGTGCCAGAGTCTTGCTGCGAGTTCTGGCAGCCAATACCGGGCATTACCACGAGGCGCAATTTCTGGATGCCTATATTCAAATGATGACGGCAGACTCACCGCAGCATCCCGACACCTATGCCGAGTCTTATCACCGAGCATTCTTTGCCAATTGGGCCATGGGTAAGCCTCATAATCGCTGTGCGGCGGTTACTCATGATACGCCATCTATCGGCGGCTTGGTGACCATCGGGCCGCTGGTCATAGGCGAGTTGATGGCGGGTACGGCGTTGCAGCGAGTGCGGGAAGTAGCTCTGGGACATCTTTATCTGACCCACCCCGATGCGCAGCTAGCCCGAGTTTGTGCAGATTATGTAGACCTGATTCACGACCTGTTATTCCGTGAGCCGGACCAACCCGCCCAGCAAGTGCTGGCGGAGTTTGCCAATCGTGCCGTGGGTGGCAATGTCGAGCAGCTGATTCAGAAAACCCATAACGATGCGGATATTATTGGCGGGCGGTTTTCCAAGGCTTGTTACATCTCGGGGTCCTGGCCGGGGGTATTGTTTCTCGCGTGCAAATACCTGCAGGATCCAATCGCCGGGTTGCGGTCGAACACCAACCTGGGCGGCGACAATGTGCATCGTGGCTCGGTGCTGGGGTTTATTCTGGGCCTCGCGACGGGGGACGATTTGCCGGCATTTTTTGGTCAGTTGACGGCGCAACAGCTCATTGATGCGGAGATCAATGGGCTGCTGGATGCGGTACAGATACGCTCGACATAAATCGTCGAGCGCAGGTTTGATTAGTCTTTCGCCCGTGACTTGTATTCGCCAGTGCGGGTATCGATGACGACTTTGTCACCAGTATTGACGAAGTCCGAGACCTGAAGCTCGTGTCCATTGCTGAGTTTGGCCCGTTTCATCACCTTGCCGGAAGTGTCGCCACGCACGGATGGCTCGCTATAAACGATTTCCCGGGTCACAGTATTCGGTGGTGTGATGGAAATCATTCGACCGTCGAAAAACACCGCCTCGCAGACGTCTTCCATGCCATCCTCAATATAGTTCAGCAGGTCACCCAGGTCGTCGGCGGCCAGCTCATACTGTTCATAATCAGTGTCGACAAACACGTAGACGGGATCAGCAAAGTAAGAATAGGTGACTTCCTTGCGGTCCAGACTGATGTCTTCGAACTTATCGTCCGCCTTATAAGGCGTCTCTGTCAAAGAGCCATTCAGCAGGTTCTTCAATTTGGTTTTTACCACCGCCGTGTTGCGCCCAGAACGACTGATTTCGGCCTTCTGAATCAACCAGGGTTGACCGTCGATGTTGATAACGTGACCGGCACGTAGTTCTTGTCCTGTTTTCATGATTCATCTCGATAAAAGGCGGTTGATTCGGCGCGCTACTATAGCGACTTTTGGCCAAAATACACTAGCTGAGAGGCTAAATCATCGAATAAATTCAGGTGCCTGGTCCAGGCCAGAGATTGCTGCTGCCAGCGCTTTTGATCGGTGATGACTTGCTGCCATTCGGCGGCACAATCTATGTGGGTATTCCAGGCTCGAGTGAGCGCGGCGGCAGTCAGCGCTGGACCAGAAATCTGGGCTTGTTGCGCCAGCCAGGCGTCGAGTTTGATGAGATGAATGTCATCCTCCTGGGGGTAAATTTGCCAGACCATGGGCTTGCCTGCCCAGTGGGCGCGAACGAAGGAGTCTTCGCCGCGAACAAAATTCACATCGCAGCTCCACAGCAATCGGTCGTAATCATCTTGGTGCAGAAAGGGTAAGACGATCAAGCGCAGCGCTCCCAGTTGTAATTGATCGCCAGCCTTGAGTTGGGTTGCCAGCACGGCATTAATGCTGGTGAGGATCCTGCCCTCGGGAACCAGGCAATTGATAGCTGAATCGCCGAGTTGCCAGGCGTGCAACAAGGAGCCGATGGCCGGATTTTCATAAGCGAACAATGAGATTGTCAGGCCGCCAGATTGTCGATGAACGCCCTGTTGGGCGAGCCACTGATCAGCGGTGGCTGGATCTTTGAGGAAGGCGTCGCGGGCTTGGAATAGGTCTTTTTCACGTATCAGGCCACCGGTCTTGGACGAAAACCCAGGGAAGAAAAATGCCTTCTTCAGTCCAGTGTGCGGGTGCGGTGAAAATAATCCATGGTAGCCCTCGACCCAGGATTCGGCGCTGAGATATTCAAGATTGAACCACTGAGGCGCTTGGCCTTGGTCTCGTTTGATGGCCATCGACTTGATATAAGTAGGAGGCAGGTGACAGGCAAAGGCTTCAATCACCACATCCGCGACCCTGACATCGGCATCAAATTCAGCCCGCCAGCGGCACACATCGACCCCTGCCAAGGATTGTCGGTCCTTGAGTTCGGCAGCGGGCCAGAGGGTCTTCAGGGCTTGCATGTCATCGACCCAGAGGCGGACGCGAACGGGTTGTTCCGCGGCCAGTTGACGCGCGAGGCGCCAGCAGACGCCGATATCACCATGGTTATCGACGACCTTGCAGAAGATGTCCCAGAGGGGCGCTTGAGTCATGCACAAATCACTTGATGGTGAGTGGCCACAGTCTACCAGCCTGCAAGCCCCTTCGCTGCTAGTGTTCGATCAGAAATAGATGATCTCATGTGACCGGGCGTCTCAAGATCCTGCTGGGGTAAGCCGCTTCGTGGTGAGTCAGTCTGCTGTGTCTTGCTTGGCAATATTTTTCGGGGTGAATGCGTTATGCTCCGACCAAATGAATCATTGAGATGGGGCCTAAATGAAAACAGCAATTGGTATCGGCAGTGCTTATTACAACGGCGAAGACTGGGACCAACTGGTGGACTACACCGTTGAGGCAGACCGTATCGGGGTTGATCACGTTTGGTCAGCGGAGGCCTGGGGTATGGATGCGGTAGTGCCGTTAGCCTATATCGCGGCGCGCACCCAGCGTATTACGTTGGGTACCGGTATTATTCAAATCAGCGCCCGCGTGCCGGCGATGATTGCCATGACGGCGCAGAGCCTGGCAACCGTCTCGAATAATCGATTTGTCTTGGGTTTGGGGGTGAGTGGTCCCCAGGTGGTGGAAGGATTGCATGGCGCCAGTTTTGCTCATCCTTTGGGGCGGTTGCGTGAGTGCGTGGATATCATCCGATTGGGCATCAACAGTGAACGCATGCAGTATCACGGCAAGCACTACGAGTTGCCGCGACCGGGGGGGGAGGGCAAAGCTATTCGTTTGTCCCAGCCCCCGCGGCCGAACCTGCCCATTTATCTGGCGACGCTAGGGCCGAAATCTCTGGAGATGACCGGCGAAGTCGCGAACGGCTGGATTGGCACCTCCTTTATGCCGGAGCAGGCCGATGTCTTTATGGATCATCTGCGCAAGGGTTTGGCTAACTCGGGCCGACCGATGTCAGACCTGGATATTCAGGTAGGTGGCAGCTTCGAGATCAGTGATGACGTCGAGCGGCTGGTCGCCGCGCGTAAACCCGCAATGGCGTTCACATTGGGCGGTATGGGCTCAGCCGACACCAACTTTTATAATGATGCATTCCGGCGAGCGGGCTATGAAGATGCGGCGATTGAGGTGCAGGGTCTGTGGGTTGAGGGTAAAAAAGACGCGGCGATTCGCGCGGTGCCTGATGAGATGGTGTTGAAAACCAACTTGATCGGCACCGAGGACATGGTTCGAGCTCGCTTGCGCGCCTACCGTGATGCTGGCGTGAATACGTTACGGCTCAGCACGACCGGTAGCGACTGGAAAGCCAGAACCAATAGTCTTGCCGAAGCGGTTGATCTTATTAAACGGGAATCTGATGAATGGCCCCAGGTCTAATGCCGCGCCAGTGGCTAGTCGGTTTGGCGACCAAAGTCGAACTAATCTAGTCAAGCAGATAACCCAGGGCTACGCTAAGGCTCAAATCTAAAGTTTGGAGATGAGCTATGAAAAAAGTAATAAGTCTGTTGGTTTTTTTAGTTGCCAGTGTGAGCGTCTATGGGGCTGACACTGCCGCACTACCCGCCGGCGTCTATGGTCAAGGTTATGAGTTTAGGGTGACTGATCCCGCCACATTTATGGCGGCACTTGAGACCTATCGACAGTCACCCACCAGCCAAGCTTACAATAGCTCCGTTTCGTTGCTACAGCTGGTTGCCAAGGGTCACAATGCCGCGACTCATCGAATTAACGTGTTTTACCCGACCCTTGAGGATATGAACAAAGCGGTTGTCGCCAATGCAAGTTCTGCTGACTGGCGCGATTTCCTCACAAGCCTGGGTCAAAGCAGCACTAACCTGGGTAGCAATCTGTTTAGCTATGAGCAAGGACTGGCGAACCAGCCTGAAATCACCAATGGGGTCAACGTAAACTATCTCTACGGATTAGAGGTAAGCAATGTGGCGGAGTACCAGAAGGCGATGGAAAAAGTATTGTCATCCTCCGATGCGGCGGCCTTCCCCGGCAATATGGCCATGGGTCAAAATATGGCGATGGGCGAAACCAAGTCGACCCATTGGGTGAACTTCACCGCGAAAGATATGGGCACCCTGATCGCCGGCATGAAGCAGTTTATGGGGTCTAAAACATTCCAAGACTACGGAAAAAACGCAGCGTCTTTTCGCCGAATTGATAATCGTGAAGTCAATCAGCAGCTCAAACGTTGGGTCGCGAACTAGTTTCATTTTTTACCCCACTTGCTCAGCTGCATGCGAACCGGCTAGTTCGCATGCAGCTGAGATTGCAACGCTCGCGCTTGATCTCACTTGATTCCGTCAGTTTGCCTGTAAGCGGGTGTGAGCGAGGTTTTACTAGTTGAGCCAGGGCGCTTGCCATTTTTTGCATTGTACCAAGCCCCCTCCTGAGTATCGGCTACCGATTTAAGTCGGTAGTCCGATTCAAGTCCATCCGCATAAGACGCCATCAGAAAGGTCAGGTACAAAGTTTACCCTAGCCCTTGACTAGGCGGGCGGCTGCCACGGTGGTATAAGTGCTTGGGCATAACCCGTCACAACCACTTATTAATGGACTCACCCATGATTCAAGTAATACTCGCCACTTCGATTTTATATTTAATTCAATTAATGCTGCCCGGCGCGCTCAAAAAAAGAGCCGGTGAAAAAGTCGCTGAGCGCGCCACTAAAGCATTGCACAATTTGAGAGAATCACTGCCGGTCTTCTTTGTGTTTGCGGTGCTCTCCATTCAGTCGAATATCGCAGACAATCTGCAGATCGCAGTCGCATGGCTTGTCCTGCGGGTACTGTTCGTGGCGGCATACAGTTCAGGCATTAATACTAAGCCGGCGAACGAGTCTGGCTATGAAGCACAACCCATCAGAAGCCTAGTCTGGGTTTTGTCTATAGTTTGCCTGATTACGATGGGCGCCAACCTGGTTTAGTGAGCGCTCAACAGCTGCGACCCGGCAGGCCAGGTTGGCTATTTGAGTATGAAAGGCAGTTGGCGAGAAATATTTTTGGTCGCTGGCTGAACTTTCCGCGTAACGGCTGTCTTATTTAATGTGCATCATTCTTCCCCAAGAACCGACACATGTATGACCCCTCGAACTAGCCCGGAGAAATCCGGGTTTTTTTTGGCCTACAGTCGCCAGGTAGGTACCAGTGCGCTTGCAAGCTCAGAGTTGAATGCAATTCAAGGGTATATTGAGTACACTCGTTGTGTAATCTATGGGATGACAGATACTGCTATATTCCTTCGCTATTAAAAGCAGACGAATATGTTCTGCTAATTTCGTGATGCCTCGTTGATGTCCCAATCATCGCTGTTGAGATTTATTGCACTAATCTGGCCCAACCTATCAGAATGCACTGACCTTTAATAAGTGACGTCGCCACTGCAGTCAAGATCGTTGCATTTTTCTGCACTCTAAAGAATTGCGAGTTCTTGTTAGTGAGTCGTCGAATCGTTAAGCGTACCAAGCCTGTTTGTAGGAGCTAAAAATGATCGTTAATAATAATTTCCGTGACTCCTTTGAAGAAAAATATGTTGGATTCTACCGCTGGTTGTTGCTTCTCGTAGGTTGTTTGTCAGTCATTGGTTTTATCGCGATGATTTTGTCCCTTCTATGGACCGCCTCTGATACATCCAGGGAGCAAGCCTATGATTATTTCGACTCGCCGCAATGGCTGGAGGTTCGGCGTGAAGTTTTACCCTTGGTCGTGAAGGCAAAGGAAGACGAAGTAGTTGAGGCCGTAGTTGAAAAAAGCAGCATATCGGTGCACCCGCTAGTCTTGGAGATAAGAGATAATCTTCTGCTTCAGTTCGATGCAAATGAGCAAAAATTAATCGGACATGTTTTCTCAAAAAGGTTGTTAAATGAATGGTTGATGGAAGAGATCGCGATTTCTTCGAGCTGGCGTCCACGGCTGCTAGAGTCGCTGGTTTCCGCCTCAGCACAAATAGGCTCGGATGAGAGGATCAAAAGAATAGGCTCGGTAGAAGCCAGGGCCGACGTTGTTTTGGAATCCCTAAACACCTATATAGAACACTATCTGATCAATGTCAGACGCGCTGATCAATTAGTTGGTGAGCGTTTACAAAAGGAAGAGTCAGAAAAGACCGCGCTCGCGGCGCAAATAATAGTTGCGATTCCTATTGTGGTTATCACCTTCCTGTCCCTGATCGGGCTGATCCTTTTGATCAGAGTAGAGTTGCATTTGCGCCAGTTTGTTCGTGATTACAGGAAAACTAACCTTTGAAAACACCAATTCTCTACCTGACCTGTTGCCTGTTGGTGCTGGGCGTCGCGGAGTCTTTGGCGGCAAACGGCTGTGATATTGCCGGTCAGTCGAGCCCCGGCGACTGGCGGGCAGACGTGTCGTCGTCTGAAAAGGCTGAGTATCTTTTGGATATGGAGTTGGCTGCCAGCCTTATGCATGCTGAGGCTTGTATTGCTAGCGCTGCTCAGCCATCGCAGCAAGAAAAACCTCGCGGCGATGTAGCGGCGATCGATGCGTCAGATACCGAAGACAAAGCGTTTGATTCCACTGCTGAAGTCGCCAGCAGTGGCGGTGAGCCTTCATTGGCCGTTGAGGTTGGCGGCGTCATGATTCCAGTTGGCGAGGGCGCTTCTAAAGCCGGTTTAGTCCGGGGTTTAGTAAAACCCAATAATACCCGTCAGGATGACAGTAGTGAAGCTAGCGATTTGCCGGTGCCAAAGAATAGATTAGCGGCGATTCTTATAGAAGCGATTCGAATTGAAAGTGACCCTGGCAGGCGAAATTCTTTAATAGAGCGATATAAGCAACTTTATGGCGAAAAATCTGAGTCAGATTGATTCGGCAGTGTGAGTGGCAAGTCATGAATGAGTATTTGTATGGAGCGTGATCGTTATGAGAACAAAGATCTACTATATTGTTATGACTTTAATCTTAAGTTTACCTTCTTCCTTTGCTGTTGCTGTGGAATTTGGGCCTGGCGCTAAAAAAACCGTTAGAGCGGAAAGCAAGGCGGAAGTTAAGTCATCTCTTGCTGATACTTATAACGGGCCTAAGTTTGATCTAGTAGTACCTGTGCTGGATCCCGGGATACCCGATGATTCGACAAAGTGGGAAGGCCTTGGCATCTGGCCTGAACTGAGACGAGCAGAGGCAGTATTTTATGCTGAGCGGATAGCGGCTGTGCTTGCCGATACTGGTGTGTTTAACACTGTAATGGTAGTGCCAGATACTGCGGTGTCTGCAGATCTTTACCTTTTAGGTGAGATAGAGAAGTCGAACGGTGAAGATTTGGAAATCCAATTCAATTTCTATGACACGACCGGGAATAGGATCATTAAGGACTATGATCTGAGTGGCAGAGTAACTGCCGGGAAACTTGCAAGTCTCAGAGCAAAGGAAAGTGACCCCTATTCAAGCGCCTACTTAGCGCTTGCACGTAAAATTGTGGATGAGTTGCGTAAAATTGATCTTAAAGATCAAAAAATAAAGATCAAAAATGACAAATATATAGCGAAAGGTAAATATAAAAAGGTTAAGCCTGAAGCGCTTGAAAATATTCGAATGGTTCGGAATGCGTTGTATGCGCAGGAAATGTCTCCTGACGAATTCGGAGACTTGTTGAAAGAGAAAAAGCGTATTTCAACGTTGACCTACATGCCTGATTTTGAGCAGGAAAATTGGCAGCGAATAGACTCGATACTGGTGGCAGACTCGCGATTTAACCAAGTCATGCATAACAATTACCAAACATTCGCTGACAATATGCACGAATCCTATCGACTCTGGCAGGCGGATGCCTATCCAATAGCGAAGGCGCAGCGAGATGCGCAGAGTGCCGCGAACGCGGCGCTAGTCGGCGCTATATTTAGCGCCGCCATTGCCGGTTCCCTCGCTAAAAATAGCAATAGCACAGCGGGCAAAGTAGGGGCCGCCACGGCTGCACTAGCCAGCCTGGGGGCGTTGAACAAAAGCTTTAAAGAGCGTGATGACTCCAGGCAGCAAGCGGCGCAGCTCAATGAGCTCGGCGGTTCCGTTTCTGGAATGTTGGCGCCGAAAGTGATCGCGATGGAAAACCGAGAGGTTGAATTAACGGGATCTGCTAGCGAACAGCAAGCGCAATGGAGCACGTTGCTAAAAGAACTCTATGCCGAAGGAATGCAGGATTTTAGTGACCTGGAAATAGTCGCGAGCACGGATTAAGTTTTTATGGTCAATTTATTAAAAAAAGTGGCCTTGTTAAGTGTGGTCCTGTTGTACGGCCAGAACGGGAGCTCAGAGGAAATGCTTTGGTGCTCTGGTGATAGGGCCACATCGCCCATCTGCGTGGAATTGAACGATGCGCTGTTACAGCGAAGTGATGCGGAAGTTCTCAGTAATAAAGCTGCGATGGTTACTGACCCGCCGTGGAAAGCCGAAGACTATGCTGATGCGCTCACGGTCTATGAGGAAGCTAAGGCTCAGTTTGAAAATGAATATTATGGTGATGCGGCGAGCAAATTTTCAAAATCTAGGGATTTATACAGCGCATTACTGTCTACGCTGAGCCTCAGCATCGCCATGAATAAAAAACTGGTGGATGAGGTGGGCGAGACGCGGAACTTTCAGGAAGCAATAAATGCAGCGAAAAAACTAACGGCGTGGGGTGCAGATTCTCTAACGTCGACAATTGTTGAGATGGAAGCGATGCGCCGGGATTCGGCCAGAATTACCAAAATCGCAGAACTGTTAGATGTAGGCGAGGTTCAAGATGCGGAACGCATTGTTGGTGAGCTTGAATCAAATATTTACGCTAAAGAAGTTCAAACTTATCGGGCGCGAGTGTCGGCGTTAAAACGCGATAGCCAATTTTCTCGGTTGGTCTCTGAAGGCTTAAAGGCGCTTGATAAGAACGATTTAGCGACTGCTAAAATTACGCTAGTAAAAGCTCGAAACTTAAATCCGGGTTCTACCACTGTCAATGAGGCGCTGCTGTCGATTAAGCAAAGGCAACGAGCGATTAGGATTATCGCTATGAAGGAAGTGCTGAGTGAGCATCTTCAGGCAGAGAATTATTTAGCGGCTCTCGATGTGCTAAGAGACCTTGAAGCCATGGATCCCTCTTCAAATCTTCGAGCCAAAATAGCTGAAATCTC
>DGOD01000002.1 GCA_002389265.1 Gammaproteobacteria bacterium UBA4475 | reverse complement strand
TCGTTCGCATTGGTCGTTCGCATTAAGCGCCGGCACTTGATGTGTTAACACCACAGGTTCTCATCACCCCTGAATAAGAGTAGACTTTTTAACTTTCAAAAAGGGGCCATGCCATGACCACGCTGCAGAATCCGCCTGAACCTGATCATAAACAGGATCTGCCCAGCGCGCACCCTATGGATGCTATCCCCGTCAGGCAACTGCGCTTCAAACTAGATACCGAGACGGTCAGCAAGCCTGTGTGGAGCCAGACTCATCCAAACTTTTCAATTTTCATCAATGCCCTGGGCCTCCACGTACCCCACTTCGAGCGCTTCCTGGTGAAGGTCATGCGGGCCTATCGAGACGAACTGAAGGACCCTGCATTGCATACCGATGTGCAGGCCATTATCGGCCAGGAGTCTCATCATGCCTTCAACTTCCTCGGCTGGAACCAGGCGATGGCGCAATTTTATCCGGGCCTCACCGACCTGGATACCCACGCCAAAACCTATTTCGAAACCCACTTCAAAAACAGTAGTAAGAAATTCAAAATCGGCTTTACCGCAGGCTACGAGACCTTTACGTTTCTCGGCGGCATGATCATCCTCAACCGTTACCAAGAGTTTATGGCCGAAGCCGATCCCACCTTGCGCGCATTATGGGTCTGGCACCAGGTCGAAGAAGTTGAGCATGGCGCCGTGGCTTTTGACTTTTACCAAGCCTTTTATCCCAATAATCTGTGGTATCGCCGTTGGATGGTGCTGTATGCCTTTACCCATATCAGCTGGGAAACCTACAAGGCTTACGCCTTAATGATTCGCAAAGAAGGCTACTACAAGACTCCTGGACGAGCCTGGCGGGCGTGGCAGTTTTTCGCCGGCTTTGCCTTCGATTTAGGCCGGGCAGCTTTGCCGGTGCTGGGCCGAAACTATCACCCGCGACACCACCCAATCTGCAACGATGAGCAGAACCGACTGGCAGTCGCTTGGCGCAAGTACCATACGGCCGGTCACAACACACTTGCCCTCGACAACCAGGCTATCGAGCAAATGCTTGCCAGCCCCACCTAAATCGTCAACCGCAGAGGTATACCCGATTGCCTAACCCAACCCCAAATCCACGACTGTCTTACCTGGTTATCGCCAATGGCATGATCGTCCTGTTACTCGGTCTGGTGGCTGGCATCATGCTGATCTTCTCGCTACTGGACGCCATTAGCCTATGGCCATTCCCCGCTTGGGAAGTTGCGATTCCAGGCACCAGTCGCGGTTGGCAAGCTGCGCACGTCGGCGGCATTTTAAATGGGGTCATGATCGGCGGCGCAGGTTTACTGATGCAAAAGCTCGCACTCACTGGCCGCCGCGACTTACTGGTTGGCTGGGGCATGATCATTACCGGCTGGGCCAACACCCTGTTCTACTGGGCCGGTAACTTCAGTACTAACCGAGGATTATCCGTCGGCGCAACACCCTTCGGCGAAGGCGATCTGGCCGGCGCGCTGGCGTTCCTCGGCGGCGGCACCGGGATGATTTTCACCTTTATCGCCGTTGCCATACTGGCAAAAAGTGCGTTGGATGCAGCGCGCCACTATTCTAATTAGTCGTTGCGAGTCGGCGTCTTGGGGTTTGCTGAACCCTCAGACGTACTCGCCCGCCTTGATCACCAGAAATTGCCTGTCCTGATCATCCTGGGGCGTCCCTTGACCACCATCTTTCGATAACATAACCGACGGATCGTGCGCAAATTGCAAGATATAAGCCTTGCGCTCATCACCCGTCAGATTCGGCCCAGTACGGTGGGGCGTCAGCGACGAAAACACGACGATGTCGCCCGCTTTGGCCTCAATCGGCACCGCACCACTTGCGTCACTCAAACACTCGTACCCCAAGTCAGTATGCCAGTGGCTTAACGTACCTCGCTGATGCACCCCCGGCATGATCCAGGGACAACCATTGTCGATGGTAGTATCCACCAGAGGTATCCAGCACGTCAGGTAATCCTGAGGCACGACGAAATTGTAGCCGTTGTCCTGGTGCCAGGGAAATTCCTCGGGGCAGTAGGGCTTTTTATATACCGCCTGATCCCAGTAGAGACGACAGTCTGGGCCCAGCAAATCGTGACACAGATCCGCAAATAATGTGGAAGTCGCAAACTCTCGCGCCACTTCAGCGCGTTTCACCACATGTAGCGCAAAAGTAACCTCGTCAGCACGAGCAATATATTGTCGCTTGTTTTCAACGGTCCGCAGGAATGCATTGGTCTTGGCTTCCAACGGATCAATCGCCGTCATCAACGCATTCAGCATTGCCTGGGGTATAACCTGCTCAAGCAGGAAGGCGCCATCTTGATTCCATTGCCGTGCCTGTGGCTCAGTGACAAGCCGGAAAGGGCCAGTGGCGTCACGCCAGGCAAAGGCGGTATTTTGTTCATGTCGTTGCAAGCCCATCGTCTGCCCTCGGTTGAATGTAAAATAGTTGCAGAATCGGTGGTGACAATCAATTCATTCATTCATTATCAACCTGAGACTCTCTGCGGTAAAACATCATGGAATCGTACTTGTTTCCCGAGAACTTTATCTGGAGCACCGCCACAGCGGCACACCAGGTAGAAGGCAATAACACCAATAACGATATCTGGTTGCTTGAACAGGTTGAACACAGCATGTTCAAGGAACCGTCTCTGGATGCCTGTGATCACTTTCATCGTTATCCCGACGACATCAAGCTGCTAGCCGATTTGGGCTTTAACTCTTATCGATTCTCTATCGAGTGGGCTCGAGTCGAGCCGGTCGAGGGTCAATTTTCCGCTGCGGCCATCAATCATTATCGGCGTATGCTCGAAGCTTGTCATGAACACGGACTAAAGCCGTTTGTCACCTTCCACCACTTTTCTTCACCCCAGTGGCTGTTGCAGCAAGGTGGCTGGGAAAGTGCTGCCACATCGGCGCTGTTCGCCCGTTACTGCGGGCGAATAGCTCGCGACTTGGGCCATCTGATTGGTGGCGGTTGCACCATCAATGAGGTCAACATAGGTCGGGTGCTGATCTCCTCAGGTATGATGCCACCCATGACCAAGATCCGCCAATCTCCTGGCTGGATCGAAGCTTCGGCTCAGCTCGGTATCACACCTAACGAGCTGAATCCGTTTATGTTTGCGGTCAGTGAACAGGGGCGCGCCGTGGTTATGGCAGCACATCATCAGGCTGTTGCCGCGATTCGCGCTAGTGGCTCGACATTTCCCGTGGGGGCGACCCTGGCGGTCCAGGACATCGTCTCAGTAGCTGGCGGTGAAGCCATCGCGGCGCAGCACCGCCAGGCGGTGAATGAAGCATATCTGACGGACTTGGTGGGGGACGATTTCGTTGGCGTGCAATGCTACACCCGCCACCGCTATGACGCTTCTGGCCCCATGCCACCAGAAGCGGGTATTGAATTGACTCAGATGAGCTACGAGTTTTGGCCCGAGGCACTGGAAAGTGCGATTCGGCAAGCCTACGCCACATCCGGTTTACCGATTATGGTCACTGAGAACGGTCTGGCGACAACCGATGACAGGCGCCGCATCGCTTACGTCGAGAGCGCCCTGCATGGCGTGAAAAACTGTCTGGAAGATGGCATTCCTGTGATGGGCTACACCTACTGGTCGGCACTGGACAACTTTGAGTGGATGCTTGGTTATACGCCGACATTTGGTCTGATTGCAGTAGATCGACAAACACAGGCGCGCACCGTCAAAGACAGCGCGGTTTGGCTAGGAAGCGTCGCCCGCAGCAACACCCTGCGCTGATGTCTATAGCCGCTGATTTAACTCTAGCAGATTGCCTGAAGGATCTTTAAAAAAACACTGCAGACAGATCCCTGTCATTTCATTTGATCGGGATACTTCGACGCCCTTGGCTTGAAGATAGTCTCTGTAGGCGCCAATATCGTCCACCTCAAAGGCGAAGTGCTGTCCCGCAGGCGCCTGATGGTTCTCTACTTCCAGCAGATGTAATTGCTGTTCGCCGATCTGCAACCAGGCTCCGTCAAAGCCGAGATCCGGCCTGGCTATTTGCTTAAAGTTCAGGGTCTCAACGTAAAAGTTAGTCGCTTGTTGGACATCGGCAACATTAATGGAAATATGGTGAATCATAGAAAAATTCATAGCAGTCAGCCTCGATCAACAAAAATCTTCCGCCTAGCATGGGACGAATGGCGACGGGCTTCAAGGAGTAAATTTTCCTACCGAAACCAACACTGATCGCGGCTTGCAACTTCGAGGGTGACAGGGCCATAGCAACATGCAATTATCCAAGCAACTGAAGCGTCGATTCACTCTTCGCATTTACAGAGTAGACACACTATGACCAGCCTACACTCATCGCCCTTGTCACTTGCCGGCACACCCGCTGCATCCCCCCTGGGCTATTTAAGCTGGACCTTCGGCCAGGGCGCGCGCGACCCCTACTACATCATGGTCATCATTTATATTTTCTTTCCTTACTTCAGCAATACGGTGGTGGGAGACCCGGTTCACGGTCAGACCTTGATCGGCTATCTGAATGCTACTGCTGGCATCATTCTGGCTCTAACGGCGCCTTTCTTGGGCGCTATTGCCGACAAGAATGGTCGACGCAAACCCTGGATTGTCGCTACAGTGATCATTATGGCCATCGGTGCCTGCGCCCTGTGGTTTATAAAGCCCGGCGGCACCGGTATTGGCATCTATCCGGCGCTGTTCATTTTGTTGATTATCAGCGTTGCCTTCGCCATCTCTGAGGTGTTTCACAACGCCATGCTGCCCGGCATCACACCAGTCAATAAGCTCGGTTTTGTTTCGGGCCTAGCCTTCTCGTTAGGTAATGTCGGTGGCGTGCTGTTAATGCTCTTTGTGCTGCTCGCATTCTCTTTGCCCGGCACTATCGACTGGAGTTTTTTACCCGCTAACGCGCTGTTTGGTATCGATCAAGCCAGCCATGAACATGATCGCATTGTCGGGCCGATAGCGGCTATCTGGATGCTGCTGTTCACTATGCCTGTCTTACTGTTCACCCCAGATGGAAAATCCTCTGGCACTCCGGCATGGAACGCTGCAAAGGAAGGTGTTCGAGATGTCATCAAAACCATGGGGCAACTCAAACACTACTCCAACATTGCAATTTATTTGGTGGGGCGGATGTTTTTTATTGATGGCATGATCGGCGTGATGACCTTTGGGGGTGTTTATGCCTCTGGGACCTTTCAGTGGGGTACAACGACTCTGCTGATTCTCGGCTTAGTCACCAGCAGCTCAGCCATGATCGGCGCCTTTGTGGGCGGTAAGCTGGACGATTTACTCGGCTCAATTCGCACCTTGCAAATCTCAATCGCCATGAGCTCACTGGTATTGGTGACGCTGGTTTCTATTGAACCAGACACGATCCTGTTCCTTGTGCCAGTCAGTACCCAGCCAGTGTGGAGCTTCCCCTACTTCCAATCTCTCTCGGAGCTCATGTACTTCGGCACGATGCAGATCTTTGCCATGTTTTTTGTCACCGGCTTGTCGTCATCCAGAACCTTGATGGCAAGAATTTCACCGCCAGCACTGATGACCCAATTTTTTGGTCTATTTGCCCTGTCGGGGACCGTCACCGCATTTTTGGCACCTCTGCTGGTAGCCACCACCACTGCCTGGTTTCAGTCACAGCGCGCTGGGTTTGCGTCCCTGGTGATACTGATGGTCATCGGCTCAGTCATGTTATTGAAGGTCAAGGAAGAGCAGTCCAGACCCGCACCATAACTCAAGCGCGAAGCTGATCAAGCTTCTTGTTGGAGAAGACTCTCGAGGCAATGCTCTTGGATGCCGTAAAAGGCTTTGATGGCTTCAATCTGGGCGAAGCACTGATCCGTATCGCCGATCGATGATTTTTTGATCGCCAGTATCATTTTGTTTTTGTTGGTATGCTCCAGACTGACAAACTCAAACACTTTAGTTTGATAGCCGTATGCCTCAAGCAACAAGGCTCGTAGTGTATCCGTTACCATCTCGGCTTCTTGACCGAGATGAACGCCGTATTGGAGCATTGGCTTAAGCTGCGCCGGACTGTGCATCTGTGGTCGAATTTGTTTATGGCAACAGGGCGAACACATAATAATGGCCGCTTTTGCGCGAATACCATAATGGATCGCGTAGTCTGTCGCCGTGTCACAGGCATGCAAAGCAATCATGACATCGGTATGTTCAGGCGCATGGGTCTTCACATCACCACAAACAAACGTCAAACCTTCGTCTGCCAAATCCGCAGCTGCACGATTACACAAAGATGCAAGCTCACTGCGAAGTTCAACCCCCACCACTTGTGAGTTCTGGTG
>DGOD01000139.1:21023-23262 GCA_002389265.1 Gammaproteobacteria bacterium UBA4475 | reverse complement strand
CGAATCCCTCTCTCTCCGCCATACATCAAAGGCGCCTTTACTGGCGCCTTTTTTATGTCTGACTTTAAGCGCTGGTGTGAAATTTTCTTGGTAAATTCAATGCTTGCCTGTGCTGTGGTCGGACGTAAAAACCGTCACGCAGCGGTCAGCTTAATTTAGGTGAGCAAGGTCAGGCGACGTGGTATTGTGAACAGCTAGGCGTCACTCAACTGTGCGCTGACTAATGGAGAAAGGGTTGTGTCTGACTTACTGCTTGAGGGGCTGAATCTGGCGATGTATGGCATGGGTACGGTATTCGTCTTTTTGACGTTGCTGGTGGGTGCGACGACGTTAATGTCGCGCCTGCTACGTGAGGCACCCACGGTAGTCTCCAGTGTGGCACCGTCCGCCCAGTCTGATCCTCGGCTGCTGGCCGCGATAACCGCGGCCGTGCACCAATATCGAAATCGACAGGAATGATTAAACCCTGAACCATAGATTTCGGTGGGTTGCTGTGATATCTATACCAAGTGCTGTCAAAATCAGCCGTCGAAGTAGCCGCTAAACCCAGTGGTTGCTGAGAATAAATGTCGTTCATCATGACGGCTTAACTATCATAAAGTATATAAGGGCTCTAGACGTCATGAGCGAGAAGAAACCCCTTGGCATCACCGATGTGGTGCTGCGCGACGCACATCAGTCATTATTCGCCACCCGTATGCGGTTGGACGATATGTTACCCATCGCAGACAAGCTTGATCAGGTGGGTTTTTGGTCCCTCGAGAGTTGGGGCGGAGCAACCTTTGATGCTTGTATTCGCTACTTGGGTGAGGACCCTTGGGAGCGTATTCGCGAGCTCAAGAAGGCCATGCCAAACACGCCGCAACAAATGCTCTTCAGAGGACAAAATATTCTTGGTTATCGGCATTACGCTGATGACCTGGTGAACAAATTTGTGGAACGTGCAGCAGTCAATGGCGTCGACGTGTTTCGCATTTTCGATGCCATGAACGATCCTCGGAATCTTGAGTCGGCGATCAAGGCGGTGCTGAAACAGGGCAAGCATGCCCAAGGCACTTTGTCTTATACCGTTAGTCCGGTGCACAACATTGAGGGTTGGGTGGCGATGGGGCAGGCGCTTGAGTCCATGGGTGCCGATTCTATTGCCATCAAGGATATGGCAGGTTTGTTGAAGCCCTATGTTGCATTTGAGCTGATCTCAGAACTCAAAAAAGTCGTTAATATCCCGATTCACATGCAATGTCATGCGACGACCGGCATGTCGACAGCGACTTATCTCAAAGCCATCGAAGCGGGCATCGATAACGTCGACACGGCGATCTCTTCGATGAGCATGACCTACGGTCACTCGCCAACGGAATCGCTGGTGGCGATATTGCAAGATACCGATCGTGACACCGGTCTGAATATCAATTTACTGGAAGAGATCG
Source organism: Gammaproteobacteria bacterium UBA4475 (assembly GCA_002389265.1). Lineage (GTDB taxonomy): Bacteria > Pseudomonadota > Gammaproteobacteria > Pseudomonadales > Azotimanducaceae > UBA4582. Next base: position 21,832 of record DGOD01000139.1, on the reverse strand, counting down.
CTGCTTATTTTCGTGAAGTGCGGAAGAAGTATGCGAAATTCGAAGGTGCCTTGCGCGGCATCGATTCTCGAATATTAGTGGCGCAGGTTCCTGGTGGCATGCTGACTAACCTTGAAAATCAATTGCGCGAGCAGAACGCGGGTGACCGACTCGACGAGGTGTTGCTTGAAATTCCTCTGGTTCGCAAGGATCTGGGTTTTATTCCATTGGTCACCCCGACGTCTCAAATTGTAGGTACCCAAGCGGTTTTGAACGTGTTGGCCGGCGAACGTTATGCCAATATTACGAAAGAGACCGAAGGCGTACTCAAGGGCGAGTACGGCAAGACGCCCGCGCCGGTAGACTCAGCGTTGCAGATGCGTGTGCTTGCAGGCGGTGAAGCCATTACCTGTCGGCCAGCAGATTTACTGGCCCCCGAGTTCGAAAAACTGAAGAAGGAGTTGCTGGGTCTGCAGGCGGAAAAAGCTTTGGTCTTCGGCGATAACGTGGATGATGACGTGCTGACCTATGCGTTGTTCCCCCAGCCAGGATTAAAATTTCTAGCGAATCGACATCATCCTGAAGCCTTTGAGCCAGCGCCAGGCTTGGAGCCAGAGGTCGTCGCGGCGCCGACCTTTGTAGCAGCGCCCGGTGGCCAGCCTGAAACGTACTCCGTGGAGGTGGCAGGCCAGGTTTATGCGGTTAAAGTCAGCCCAGGGGGGGATGTCCTGTCGACTGCGCCAGTGGCAAATACGCCTGAACCTGCCAGCCTTGGAGGGGTTGGTGTGCTTGCCCCCTTGTCGGGCAATATCACTCGGGTCAACGTCGCC